>JBELAJ010000670.1:0-4249 GCA_049508935.1 Terriglobia bacterium
GATTTCCCGAAAAACCCGCTGCTCAGTGCCTTCTGGTTTGAACATATAAGACTCCTTGGTCCCGGCGATGTCCGCCAAGACTGACGTCCGATTTCAGATTCCAGATTCAAGATTTCAGATTCTTCGCGAGGATCAAGTCGGAATACGATTCAGGGACGATGTCCTTTGCTGTGACGCCGAACAGTCGTTGAAAGTGGCGCGCCTGAGACCTTATTTTCTTCACGTCACCCGTCCGCGAAATAGCTTCCACCTCGAGGAATTTACCCAACTGGCGCACCCGGTCCAGGTGAATTTTCACATTCTTCACGAAGTAGATCTCGCGCCGCTTATCCACCACGGCCAGCGTCGCGAGGGCGCGCTCAAGGATTGTCCGCAGGGAATTCCGCCTCGGAAGAAGCATTATCTCAACGGCAGACTGGCGGGCGCGACGAGCGTTGCTGCGCCGGTAGAAGATCAGAGCGTTCTCGATGCGGCCCTCCCGCACTTTCAGCCGTCCGGCAGGGACGCGAAAGTAAGTGTCAACCTGGTGGTCGGTTCCGATAGAGCGCGCGTTCAGCGTCTTCAGCGCGGCGCGAACGCGCTGCGCGTCGTTGATCCGTGCTTTAAACTCGAAGTTGACTATTTTCATTGTGGGAAGCATCCCTCAACCGGCCCGCGGCGGCTGGCGAGAACGCCCTCGCGTCGCAGTTGCCGCACAGACGCCTGGGCAAAGGGGCATGGCCGCGACTTCTATCATGGTTCGGAGATGGCGAGAAGGTTGTCCGTGTCAATCGCGATACGCTTGGGCTTCGCAGCGGTCGTAAACCTGAAGCGCCCCCCTTCGTCGGTGACGACCACGCGCCCCAAGCCGGCCTTTCTATCTTTGCCCACCTCCGCTATGACTGGTATCAGCATTTCAAAGTCGCTCGATACCCCACTCTGAGTAATGTTTCCCTGAATGAGGAATTTCTTCGGCGAGAGTTCTGTCACGCTCGATTCCAGCTTGTAAGTCGGGACGCCCGTTTCGTACACCCACTCATTGAAGAACCAATCCAGCCGGCGATCGTGCTCAAGGTCGCTCGAGCGAGTCATGTATTTTTCCGCCTCAAGAATAAAGTCCTTCGTCGAAACGCTCTTTCCTTGATTAGCGGCAATAAAATCGCGCAACAGGCGGAAAAACTTCTCGTCGGAACCGGTAGACGGATCTCGCATTAAACCTCGCAACATGTGCAGAACCCAGCAGGCTTTCTTGTACACGATCGCGTCATAACCGCCCGGAGTCACTGAATTCGAGAGGCGTTGGCCCAGCCAGATGGGGCCGCTCGCCTCGTTGCTTATTCCATTCTTGCCCTTGTTGAGCAGATCGAGTTTGTAACTGCGCAGCAGCTCGTGGAATCGGTGATCGCCATCCTTTTGCCTCGACAAGTCGAGCGCCGCGGCGTAGGTCGCCAGCCCTTCAGAAAGCCACTGATCGTGGTAGGTCGACCAGCCCAGCAGGTTACCCCACCATTGATGGGCAATTTCGTGGGCCAGCATCCCATGGCCAAGCAGGTCCTCGTCCTTTTCCGCAAACCCCAGTTCGGAACGCTCCGACTTGCGCAAGAACGACAGGGTTGGAAGATAGACCAGTTCCGGCCAGCCTTGGCCGAAGTTGCCGGGGATTTGGGAGATAGCGAGACGGGAGTATGGAAACGGGCCAAACAGGCTCTCGAAATAAACAAGCGCTTGTGACGCGCTCTCCGCCACCGTTTGCAGCAAAGCGGCGGGGGCAAGAGGAAGAACGGTCTCCGGAGCAATCGACAAGGGCGGGTCATGCTCTCGACCGATGTTGGGGATCATAAAGTGCGGAACCGACTTTTGCGAGTGACGTGCCTCGAGCGCCGCTTCCGCCTCGCGCGTCGCATACACTTCCACTGTCGTCTTTCCCGCCCGGCGCTCGACTGAATGGTACGGCCCGAGATTGAAGCCGGCAACCCGAAACACACCGTCCGACCGCCACCGGCTGTGCTTTCTGCCGTTTGCAGTTTCCTCTTCAACCCTCGCTCCCGTGGCAACCAGCGTGACGTTCTCCGGATAATCGAACCTAAGGTCGAAGGAAGCTGGAGCTGCCAGCCCAAGGTTCGGATACCAGCCGCCTCTCTCCCCCACGTACAACACGTTATTCCCAACGTTGGTGATGACGTTCCCTTGGTAGGTGAACTGGAGGCGGAATCTTTCGCCCGCCGGGTGCGGGGCTGCTAAAACCACTTGGATCCAGCCTTTGCTCCGGTCGCCGGCCTCGAAATCTTCCTGTTGGGGATATGCATAGACGGGCAGGCTTTCCCCCCGCTCATTCACGACCTTCGAGACGTTGAGCAGCCGGGCAAAATCAAAAGTCAAAACACGGTCGGCGCCGGAGAGTGATTCCAACAGGACGTCCGCGCGCACCTTCATGCTGTTATCAGGCTCGAGATGAGTGTCAATATCGTAGCCAAGGGCCTTCACAGTCCCGGGCGTCTGAAAGGCGAAACGGGCCGCCGAGGTCTTACTTTGGAATGCACACCAGCAATCGGCGAACACGCCGTCGGCGTTGCGACGAGCCGCAACCACCGATACGGCCTCCGGGGATCGCTCGTCGTCAATCACATCGAACCACTTAAGCGTATTGCCTTCCAAGCGGGCGTGAAAGAACGGCATGGTGGTGTCGCCCAGCAAATCCTCAAAGATTCGGGGCGAATCTTCGAGCGCCAATACACGTGGCGAGGAGTTCCACCTTTGAGGGAACTCTGCCGGCCGCTCCGGGTCGTCGGGCTCCGGTTTCTGCGCCACAGCCATGAGTTCTTTAGTGGTTTCGTCTGTGAAGCGCAGAATCGCGGCGCCGAACTGCTCTTCAAGGATGGGCGCATGAATGAATCGGGCCAGACTCTCTTTCTCGACTCGCGTGGGAGGGACTAACAGGATTTCTCCTTCGCCTACGTAAACTGCACCGGTGATTTTCCCCGCGGCCTGAGTAAAAAACCCGATATAGCCGCGGGTAAAAAACATTTTCACCCGGTCACGGATCAGGTGGGCACGCCGGAGTACATAAACCTGGTCCGGATCCACCCTAATATTGTGGAGTTGATCGAGGACTTGTTGCGGATCAAGCCCGCTTTGGGGCCAGGTCCGGCCTGGCAAACCCAGCATGGCGAACAGAAGTGCGCACCCAAGCAGCGCAAATCTCTTGCTCGGGGTTGTGGCCAGATGAAAGCTCCCTGGCTGGCGGGATACGCCCGGCATCGTTTAACCTCTGCGATGATACTTTAGCGCGGTTAACCTCACAGCACAACTCGAACCGGGTGACGCGCGGGTTGTATTATACTTAGCGTATGCTGGAAGCAGGCATTCCCCGGAAGAAGAAAACGACGAGCGTACGCCTGGTTCTCTTTCTGTTTTTGGCCGCGTTAACTCCATTCACCGCGTTTGCTGACGTTATCTATTTGAAAAATGGTCGCAAAATAGTAGCTCAAGTGACCCAGGAAGACTCGAAGCAGGTGGTTTACTCAGTTCAGGGAGGAGAGCTTTCGATACCCAAGTCGATGGTGGATCATATCGAAAGATCCACGAATGCTGTCGAGACGCCGCCGTCGCGTCCAAGTGAGAACTCGCAGGAGAAAGCCCGCGAAGTTCCCCTGCCTGCCTTGCCTTCCGGCGAAGCTTCGTCCGTGACTGATTCGCCGGTCATCAAGGACGGAGCTGTTGATGAGGCCTATTTATTACATTTGGGTGATGAGCTGGCCCACAATCCGTCAGCGGAAAATGCTCGTCTGCTGAAGCAGGGCTACCAACAGGCAGCGCTCTTCCTGGCTCACAACGGCGACCCCGAAGGTGCGATCCAGAAATACCAGCAGGCGCTGAAGCTGCTTCCTAACGATCTGTCCTTGACCCTGGCGCTTGGCTACCTGCTGGTAACCCAGAGCCACTATCTGGAAGCCGTGGACCTGCTCTTGCCCGCCTCGGACCGTTACTCCAAGTCTGCTGACGTCGTGATGTTGCTGGGATCGGCCTTTTACGGAATGGAGAACCTGGACCAGGCTATCGCTCAATGGAACAAGGCGCTTGCCCTGCAGGATAACTCGCGTCTCCGTGACGCGATTGGCAAGGCGGAACGCGAGCGAGATATTGCGGGCTACTACCGCGAGCTTCACAGCGAGCACTTTCTGCTCCGCTACGGAGGAGAGCCGGTCGAGAAACTGAGCGGCCAGGTCCTGAACAGCCTGGAAGCCTCGTTCCAAAACCTCGTGCTCGATCT
>JBELAJ010000671.1:0-6975 GCA_049508935.1 Terriglobia bacterium
CTCGAACCTCACTTAGACCTTTCATAGGTAACACTCCTCTCGGTTCCTCCCGGGAACCACAGCTCTGGAGTGTCACCCTATTTCCTCAAGAATTTCTGCTCATGATCTGGTCGTTAGCCCAGGGTTCGACTCGGAAGAGCAGCCGTGGACCCGCGCATGTGTCAGTGGTCAAGGTCATGCATGCAGCTCCAGGCGAGCGCTCCGGCCAGAGGCATGCAGCGGTGGAGCACCAGCAGTTTCACTCGGCAGTTTCAGGGGCGGAGCTTTGTCGGCATCGAAATTCTCAAGGAACGGATTCGGGTCTGTGAGACGCTCGATCCATACATGCTCATGAAACGATTGTGCCAAGGTGCGCAGCGTGATCTCGCGGCGCGGATGGCACCTTGCGATCCGTGCGGCGCCGCGAATAATTTTCATGGTATAGCCAATGAGACCGTAGGAGCCGTAGTGCATCCGGAAGGCCATGTCGAGATCTGCCAGCGGAGGCATGACGTATTCGGGAAGTTGCTCCTGTACGGCCCGCAGAAAAGCGCGATAGGTCGTCCGGTCATCTTTGTTCTCCCAGCGAAAGGCGCCCACCCTCACGGTGGCGCCGAAGCGGCGTCGTAGTTGTTCGTTTTGCTTCAGCACTTCTAAACAGCGTTGAAGCCCCAGGACGATGATGGCGAGCCCCGTCTCTTCGATTTGCTCCTTGAGCCAGTCTGCCACCTCATTGGGAATGTTCGCTTGGCGGGCATCCACAAAGTGCTGAAATTCGTCGAGGGCCAAGAGGCGCACGCCGCAACCCTTGAGCAGTTCGCGCAGGCGGATGCTCTTGCTCACGGTATTGCCGCGCCCCCACAGAGGATCGCCCAGTTGGTACAACAGGGTCTCAGCGAAGCTTTTCACGGTGGGCCGGGCGGGCACCTTGGCGAGCAGCACCGGCATTTCTACGCCCCGCTTGTGGTCAGTGCGAGGATGCAGGCTGGCGAAATAGGAGATGATCGTGGTCTTGCCGCCGCCGCTTTCGCCGACGATGGGACAACAGTCGGGTTCCGCAGTGGATCCGTAACTGTCAAAACAACCTTGGATGCGTGCAACGGCGCTCTTGAAGAGCGGATACTTGACCAGCACGCGCTCCGAAGGGTCCATCCATTCAGTCATCACCCTCCTCCGTGCCGGAGGCGCGTTTTGCGGGAGTCTTCGGCGCGACCGGCGGGCGCGGCAGGTCGAGGGCTGCCTCAAACACGGGAAGAACCTCGTCGTCGGTAAAGAGAGCGCTTGAGCCGGCTGCGGCATCCGAGGCGGGACGGACTTCCGGAGACCTGTGCGCGCCCTCCTCTATCCGGTCCGCAAGGGGAGGGTGCATGCCTGAGTTGCTGGCCGTCTCTTCACTCGGCGGGCCTGTGAGAGCTGGTTGGTTCGCCTCTCGCTCCGAGAGGCTAGCGCTGCTGTGGTCTTCCATGAATCGCGCGTGGCGTTTCCGGCCACGAGTCGATTTGCGATTGAAATCGCGCTCCACGAGCGCCCGGATTTCTGCTTTGGCCTGCGCCAACGCCACGAGGTCGGTGCGTGCCTCCAGCTGGCGTTGAGCGTAGCGGCGGATGACCTTGTGCTGCCAGAGGGAAAGTCCTCTGGCGTAAGCCTGATCAACAGCAGAAACGCAGATATACGTCTCCTTCAATGGATCGAACACGTTGATGTGGCCGAGATCGCCCGGATCGAACGTGAGCTCGACCTTTGTTCCTGTTCCCATTCGCCGGCGCAGTTCGCCGAGTTCCGGCCCGTTGTACTTGAGGCCCTCTAATTCGACGCCATAGTGAAACACCACCCGTTGAGCCGTCATCCCGAGCACGATGTCCAGCTCGCTGGCACTCCTTGGCAAGGGAGGCGGCAAGCCGTTCATCTCGGTGTGCCATCGATGCGCGGGGGTATCCTGGATGCCACGATGGGGCGTCTGCAAATACACATCGATCACCCACTTGTGGAGCATCTCGCGGAAGGTGCTGAGCAAAACGACAGCGTGCCGGCTGGTATCGTAGTCATCGCGTTCCAAAATATTGCTGAACGTGGTTCCAGGTTTGCCATGCATCAAGTCGTGATTCAGGGTGCCCTGGAACCGCTCGAGCTTACCCTTGTACCAGGGGACGAGGACTTTGGAGTATTGGATATCGGTCCCGATTTGCAGACACGCACGTTCGAAGTGACTGGAATGGAACTCGGGCGGGTTATCGACTACCACGAGCTCCGGCACCCCATAACATTCCCAGCGGTTCTTCACCGACGGGAAATCGCGTGGGACATAGGCCTTGGGGAGAATCGCGTGTTTGAGGCATCTCATCACGGACAAGCAACTGGGCGGTTCGAAGCCAGTATAGAAGCCCATAGGACAGCGCGTGTGCTCGTCGAGCGCTGTGGTGAGGGTCGGACGGCCCAGGGGTAACGTGCTGTTGTCATCCACAACGACGATGTCGCTGGGGGTGTGGTCCATCACGACGCGCTCCAGAGCGCGGGTGGTGACAGGCCCCGCAGTCGACACCCTGAATTCCATGTCTGCACGGCGTTTGCCGTAGCGTGCCACCATGACCTCGTAAGGCGGCAGGCACGCGATCTCGCGATAAATGGTGCTTCGGCTAGGAATCGGAAGCTGGTCACCCTCCGGCCGGAATTGGTTTGCCTCTTTGAGTCGGCGAACGATCTCCAGATAGACTTCGGGTACCCTGCTACGCCCCCGCCAAACAGAACCCTCAGAAGCAAGTCCTCTGCCGCTCGCGGCGGCCGGGGCTTAACCCAAGTTCGTCAATGCAGCCCAATGGTACAGATCGCGGGTAGGCGGAGCTACCGCCCACCACCGTCCTGCCGTTTATGCCCAAACGTGGCATCTCGCCTGCCAACTTTTTTTCGCGGGTCGACGTTTGTGAGGTGCCAGCTTTACGCAAGCCGCCATCGAGTCCCCCGCCCTCTGCCCGAACCTCAAACAGCATCCAACGCAACTCCTGTTTGATGACAGTGCCGTGTTGGAGGAGTGATAGTCATGTAAGTAATTGATTCAGCATATGGTTATGGCATTGCGATACGAAAGGCTCCTAGCATCTCAGAGCGGCGTTCGAGTCTGCCCGACACTTACTCTCAGAGCATAAGCCACCGCTGATCTGGCTTCCGCGGTTTGTTTTTCCCATCCGAACTCGGGGCTTTATGGTTCCCCGATACCATGTGGCCAAGCCGTTTGACACGAAAGAACTCCTAGTTTAAATAGGCTGAAGGGGATCTCGCCAGAAGACTTCCTTTCGTCCCTAGTCCCGCCTGGGTCGCGAGAATGAACAGCCAGTTTCCAGTTGTCAGCGATCCGCCGGCGCCGACAGATACACGGAACGCAAGTCGGCGAGTACGAAAGCGCGCGGCGAGTTAGCGCAGGAATTCGACCCAGGTTCGGGTGGGAGAGAATGCCGCTGGCCATCATCTAGTCCGATAGCATCGACGGATCGAGCAGCAAGTGGTCGCAATCGGACGGCTGGGCTATACGTGTCGAGGGCAAATTCATCTCGACCCTGTGCTAGGCCAGGCGCGGGCAATGACCTTAACGAACGACAAAGTGTAAGTGATCGAATCGATGGTCCAGGTCCTCCTAAAAGTCGCCGATTTGGCCGGAATTTGGAACTGTAGCCGGGACGATATCTATCGGCGTCTGAACCCTAGTCACCCCCAGTTCATTCCTCATAAACGCCTGCCCTCCGGTGACGTACGCTTTGACGAGCAGGAACTCGTTGGGTACTTGAAATCCACCGACAAACAGGTTAGGTTTCCTGTGTCGGGCTCGTCGGTCCGGGAGGGCGTTAAAATGACCCGGAACCGAGACAGGAAAGGCTCCCTCCTGCTACGGGGGCGCATGCGCGAGTTCTGGCTGGTGCAGTGGCTGGAGGCGAGCAGGAGGCTCTCGCACAAACTTGGTTGGCGTGACGAGGTGAACGCATCCCAAGCCGAGCGAGCGAGGCGCCAGTGGATGGAGAAGATCAACTCGCGACGTGATGTTGCGGGCGATTCGGTGACTTTCGAAGGGTTCTTCCGTGAGCATTATTGGCACGAAGAATCCAGCCAGTACGGAGACGAACTGAGTACCAAAAAGCCGTCAACTCGCAGGGACATGAAGAATGCGATTCTGCAAGTTTTGCTTCCGCACTGGGGTAAGCGCAACATGGACTCTAGCAGGACTGGAGAGATCCAGTCGTTTCTAGCTGGCAAAATTGGGCATGAGTCGGGCAAGGTCAGCCGGCAAACAGCTCTTAAGTGGAAAATCTACCTGAGTTCTATGTTCACAGCCGCCATTCGACTGGAAGCTGGCGTCACACGCAACACGGTGCGGGGAGTCAAACTCGCCGCGGCGGAACGGGAAGAGGTGCCAGCTTGCATGAGCGTTAAACAAGCAATTGAAATACTTGGGAAGTTGGATGATCCAAGGCACCGCATCGCTTGGCAATTGGCGATGTGGATGGGCAGCAGGTGCGGTGAATTACGGGGGCTGCGCTGGTCTTCGGTGAGGTGGGAAGAGGGTAGTGTCGTTATCACGGAATCAGTTTGGGAGGGTCACAGCACGCTGCCGAAAACCAGAAAAGGCTACCGAAGGGTTGTTCTGACGCCTAACCAAATCGACGCATTACGCAAGTACAAAGAGCAGAACTACCCGATTGCGGGCCCTAACGAGTGGGTGTTACCAGGCAAAAGAGGGAGACCGATCGACATGAATCGGGTCATGACCCATCATGTTAGGCCGGTCGCTCAGACGCTTGGTCTAGAGGGAGTCCACTGGCACGCGCTGCGCCACTTGAACTATACAATCATGCTGGATGAAAACGTGGACATCGCCACCCGGAAAGACCGTCTCGGCCACGCCAGCGATGACGTGAACCTGATTTACTCACATGCCGGCGATAGGGCGCAGCTTGCTGCATCACATGCCATCGAGAAGAGGTTAGAAGCGGTGCAGGAGGAGGTCCGGCAGCGCTTATCTGTGACCCAAACTGTGACTCAGCAACCGGCTGTATCTGCAAACTATTGAAAACAAAGTATGGGCCTGTAGCTCAGACGGATAGAGCAACGGTTTCCTAAACCGTGGGTCGGGGGTTCGAATCCCTCCAGGCCTACCATTCTTTTCAGTAACTTGCGAGAGTTTTTCGATTTGTTCCCCTACCGCTGGTTGCGCGGGGGTTGCGTTTTGGCGCGGACTTGTTTTGGAGTCAAGGCGGTCAATCCACTTAATATTCCCTCCAGGGATCAAGTGCCCGTAGGTATCAACCGTCACCTGGATAGAACTATGCCCCATCTGCTCCTTGACGTAAGCCAAACTGGCCCCGCTCTGGATTAGCAGGGAAGCAAATGTGTGGCGGAGGGCATGGAAGGTGACATGCCTGAGGCCTGCCGCTTCAAGGCACGGCAGGAAGTCACGGTGATAGACGGTGCTGCCGTGCAGGGACCCGCCGTTTGGTGCGGGTAAGACGAACTTTGAAACTCTGGGCTGCCTTTCCTCGTCAAACTCCCCCCGCTCGATTGCTTCCATTATGCGTTGGTCCCGTAGTTCTAGAAGACCCTGGCGAAGCTCGCGGCTGAGATCTACCCGCCGCGGCTTCCGGTTTTTGGGGCTTGTCGCTTGTCCCCGAACGATGTTGTGACGAACGAGAATGTGACGGGACTTGTCAGTCTTACCGGTTCCGAACTGGATGTCATCCCACTGCAACGCTAGCAGTTCCCCAAGTCGCAGACCCGCACGGAGAGCGGTTAGGAAAAGAATATATCGTCTAGGGCGGCGTTCCCTTGCCGCTTCCAGAAAGTGGTCGGCTTCCTCTCGAGTAAGAAAATCGACACGTCGCCCGCGCCCTTTCGACAAGTTGAAACGGCCAAATCTGACTGCGGGATTCACCGGAATGACTCCATCTTCAACCGCATGAGACAGCACTGCCCGCAAGGTCGCGATAACGTTGCGGACGGTGTTTCGAGCGAGGCGGTCAGGGGTCGAAAGTTTGGCGAGAAACTCTTTGACTCTGCTCCTGCTGAGGGCATCCAGACTAGTCGTGCCAAGATCCGGCACAAGGTAGAAATCGAGAATTCCTTGGTAGCTCTCCGCCGTGGAAGACTTGAGGTTGGGGCGAACATGGGAGGCCATCCAGCTCTCTGCGTACTCCGAAAAAGTGGGGACCGCGTTTTCTTGATCTAGGCGAAAGATACCGAGGGCCAAACGACGTTCTAGCTCAGTGCGAACTCGTTCAGCAGCTTCGCGACTCGCTCCGATGCTCCGAGCCTTGCGCTTACCTTGCCAGTGTATGAACACGTACCACTTCCCATTTTTCTTACGGACTTTCACTCCCATAAACTACTCCTCAATGCATGTTTACTGCCGTTCGGAGGTCTGACTCAAGACGGTTCGGACAAGGCTATCTACGTCCGTCGGTACAAAAGGTTTGACTCTGTGTCGCTGCAGGTAACTATCAAAATCAGTTTTGCGAACGAGGACCTTTCCACCCACCTTCGTGGCCGGAAGGGGGTCGGAGGGAGAGTAAATCCAGGATCGCAGGGTCCGCTCAGAGATGTTCGCATAATAGGTCAGCTCTCGGAGTCCTAACCATTCTCGGTTGGCGATGTTAGGCGCTTCTTGTGGTTGCCCGCCTCCTTCTGCCGGACCCCTGTAACGATGACGATTTGTGCCTCCGTCGAATTTTTCTTTTTCTGCCATAGGATTAACACTCCTTACCGGGTCATGTTCGGCTGGGGATAAGGCAAGACCTGTACCTTGGCCATAGGCTGTTTTACCGCAGCGCGCGTACAGATTGGAGAGGCTCAGGTTTGGCCCTGCTCTTTCATACGCAGTTCAAGGTCTTCAATGCTAAATGAGCCGAAGACCATGTTCACGACAGGCATGTAGTCGTCATCCGCGCAGTGGAACGGGTTGTACAGGACGGAGATGTCAGGGCGAGCGGGATTCAAAACGCGGAGTTGGTGGAGGCGGCC
>JBELAJ010000672.1:0-4202 GCA_049508935.1 Terriglobia bacterium
GTACGTAATTCCTCTGCTTCTTTCCGCTCGGTGATGTCGCGGATGAAGCCGGTAAAGAGGCGCTGGCCGTTATTGATGACCTCACCAAAGGAGATCTCCACGGGAAATTCCTCGCCACTCTTACGTAGCGCGGTTAATTCCACTCCCTGCCAGTTCAGGTGTCGCCGCCCGGTTTTTAGATAGCTCTGGAAGCCCGCGCGGTGGAGCTCGCGCAAATACTCTGGCATCAGAATCGTCAGGGAGTGCCCTATCAACTCAGAAGCGGAGTAACCGAAGATTCTTGTCACAGCCGGGTTAAGGTAGAGGATATTACCAGTTTCGTCGATGGTGACAACCGCGTCGGTGGCAGTCTCCACCACATTGCGGAACTGCTCCTCGCTGTGGCGGCGGGCGGCTTCCGCCCGTTGACGTTCAGTAATCTCTTTTCTTAACTCCTCGTTGGCAGCGCCAAGCTCCCCGGTCCGCTGCTCGATCCTTTGATCGAGCTCCCTCGCCACCCTCTTCTGTTCGCTCAGGAGTCGTGCCTCTTGCAGTCCGACTGCCGCCTGATTAGCTGCTACGCTCAGAATAAGTCTTTCGGTCTGCCCGGGGAAATCCGCTCGTGGCGACGCTGCTACGATCACGCCGATTTCGCCCTGTAGCCCAAGTCGCATGGGAACAATCGAAAGGTCGCCGTCTCCAAGAGGATTCCGCACCCGCGGAGGCCATATCTGCGGGTCAGCTCCCCACCAGGGGTTGAATACTTCGCCGATCTCGTGTGGCCGGGGAATCGGTTCTCGCGGTCTAGCAACTCGGACTATCTCGATGGGCGGCTCGCGCCTGGGGTCCGTCAAGCGCACGTAGACAAGATCTAGGGGGAGAATATTGAGGAGGACGTCGAGCAAGGTACCAACAATCTGGGATGGCTCGCCGCCAGTCCAGGTGGCAGGAAGCGTGATGACGCTGACTAGATCATTGATGCAGCGCTGAAGGCGCTTAATCTCCTCGGCGGGATGTGCGGGTGGTACTTCCATGTTAAACCGTCGTCGGGGGTGCGGTAGTTCGCCGGGCCCGCCGGGCGCGAACCTCAGGCAGGAACTGTTCCGGCGGGACGAAGAACGGGTTTTCTTGAAGAATCCCGCCGATGATGACCAGGGGATGCGTCCGCATGATGTCAATCACGGTGTCTCCTCCGAATTTGGTGAGATGGTACGTGCAGATCACCGCGTCGTCGTGGCGGCGCCAGACATCATTCACACGCGACTCGAATTCAACGAGATTATCGATGTGCGATCCACCTTCGGCCGCCCAGTCCATGCGGCAGACAATGCGGCTAAGCGGAAATCCTCCCGTGGTGCTGGCGCTGGCCGTCTGCTCGAATACCGCGAGCATCCGGTCCTGATCAAAACGGCCGTCCCGAAGGTAGGTTTCAGTGTTGGTGCGAAGCTCTAATTGACCGCTTTGTTGGGCGGCCGCCGGGTCGATCCCTACCGCGGTCAACCGTTGCATATGGTCGCGATGTTGATCCGGATTAACGACGTGAACCGCCTTGTCGCCACGCTCGAATCCCTCTTTAATGAACGGAAGCAGCACGCGATACTCTTCGTCGTCGCTATTGAAAAACGCGCAAATATGGCGTGTTTCGCGGAGTTGGGAGCCGGCAAAGGAAATCGGTGTCACGGGCTTCTTCATGGTGTATTCCTCCCCTGGTTTTTTCGTGAACCTAGTTATGTTCCATATCCAAGTCTCTAGCCCTCAGAGCAGATGGAAGGCCTTGCATGTTATCTCCGTACTGTCAGTGCCGGTTTTCTGCGACCTTGGTGCTTTGGCTAACCGAACTTTCGCAGTTGACGGCATATTGCAGTCGTAAGTGTTTTCTTTTCATCAAATCGATTGCCCGGGTCGGCACTACATTTTCAGTCTCCGCGGCAAGGTCTGCGCAGCCTCCTGCGGGGCCTTGATGCGGGGCGGCGGCTGTGCAGGCAAGGACAGATTGAGCTGGTGCAGCAGCAGCGACTGGTCAGGTTCCGGCTGGGTATAACGGGGCATGATCAGCCAGCGTCCGTCGGTCGTGGGCAGGCAGACATCGAGCATCTGAATCGTGGCCAGTTTTTCCAGCACGGCACGGGGCGTCAGACCCGGCGCTAAGGCGACCAGCCGCTGCTTGAGGGTCACCGAGAGGGCATAAGCCAGGAAGGCCACGAAGATGTGGGCTTCCACGCGCTTCTCTACCTGGTGATAAATCGGACGCAGCCCCAACTCGCTCTTCAAGGTGCGGAAGGCGGCTTCGATCTGCGTCAGGAGGATATAACATTCCCACAGTACCGAGGGATTTTCGCCCACGAGGTTCGAGCGCAGCAGATAGTGCCCGTCGCGCAGCTCCGCCTTCTGCAACTTCTCTTTGTTCAACTGAAAAGAGAACGTCTGGCGGGTGACGGCTTCTCCCTCTTGGGGCAACCGCATCGGCACGAACGCGAAGGCCCGCCCCGCTTCCTTCTTGGCCGCTCCGATGCGCAGCAGCAATTGATCGCGCGCCGGAGCGCTCCGGCGCAGCTTGCGCAACGTCTTCAGCAAACGGGCTAACTTGCGCCGGCGGATGGCTCGTTCCTTGGCTCGCCGCCCTGCACTCTTGGCCAGCACATAGAGTTCGCCCTCCTCCGCGAACAACTTCACCTCCACCGACTCGCGCACCTTCTGCCAGGGCAGTTCCAACCACCGCTTTTCGTACTGCTGAATTTTGCCCCGTGGCGTACCCACCAGATAGAACCTCTCCCGCCCCGGCTGGCGCATCTCTTCCAGCACCTCGTCGCTGGGAATGCCCCGGTCCATCACCCACACCCGCCGCGCCTGCCCATACTGCGCTTCGATCTTGGCCAGAAATCCTCGCAGCGTGGTGCGGTCCGAGGTGTTACCCGCCAGCACTTCGTAAGCCAGCGGCAATCCTTCCGGCGTCACCACCAGCGCGATCACCACCTGCCGGCAATCGAAACGGTGATCCCGGCTGTAGCCGTACTTTGCCTTGGGAATCTCCTCGCCTTCGCCTTCGATATAGGTGCTCGTCAGGTCGTACAGCAGTACGTCGAAGCGGGCCTGAAACAAGTCCTGCCAGCGTTGTCGCAGGTGGTCGAACAACGCTGTCTTGTGCTCCCCCAAGCGGTCCAGACAGCGATACAAACGGTCCTTTTCCGCCACGGCAAAGCCCGTGCCCAACAGATCGCCCAGGGCACTCTGGTCAAACCCTTGCCGATGCAAACGGAACTCGCTGCCCGGCGCCACCAACCGGCTCACCACCAGCAACTCCAGCACCTTCCCCCACGGCACTTCTTCTCGCCCTCGTCCCAGTTGCTCCTCCCAAAATTCGCTCAACCCCAACTGCCGCCACAGCTCGCACCCCAGCCAGTAGTTGCCCAACGCCCGCGGCCGCCGCAACTCCATCTCCTTGAGCTTCACCTGCACGCCATCCAGTGCGTCGGCCGGAATTGCACGATCCTCTGGAAACAAGCTCAGCGTCCGCGCCCGCTGCTCGGCTTCATCAAAGACTTCCAAGGTCTGCCGCCACGCTCCCTGCTGGCGGTCATTGATCTCTCCCAAAAACAAGACCTGCCGCTGCACCACCCGCCCCGCACGCACGCGCCGGTTCTCCACCACGCTCCAATAGCGGTGCTCCTTGCCGTCTTTGACTCGCCTCTTGCTGCGCAGAAACATCGTCAGCGCGCATCCTGACAGCTTCCTGGAGGGCTTGTAAAGAGGGTAGGTCGGCACTACACCGCCCTTCAGAAAACGCAGCACTGACTGATAAGGGATTAGCCCGAATGACAGATCAACTATCCCGCAAAAAAGTGCGCATCTGCGAAGGTTGGGCTAAGTCCGAAGGCGAGCCGCAGGGAGAGTCCGAGGTCCGGCGCCCCAAGTCCGAAGTCGCAGACCACCATCAACGCCCCCAGGAGCAGGACTTACGCACCCTGGCTCAGGACTCACGTACCGGCGATGCGGCCGAGCGAGCACCAATCGCCGTCGCTCCGGCTGTGACGGCATTGCAAGCTCAGAACTCAGGCGGCGACGGGGCTGAGAACACGCACAAAAATACAGGTGCATCCGGCTATGTTGAAGAAAACACAGGGAACCTGAAGACCGACAGCGCGGCAGTACCTTCGGCTTCCGTATGCCAACCAATGCCGGAAGCGGCACCTCCACACGACAATGTGACCGAATCGAAGGCCGTC
>JBELAJ010000673.1:0-5453 GCA_049508935.1 Terriglobia bacterium
TGGAGTTTTAATCGGCGCGTCGAGACCGCGTAGAGGACGTCCCCGTCTTCGGTGGTGTGATAGGGATGGATCACTTTGGCGGCGCCCCCATTCGCCACTTCTGCCAGCTTGGTCAAATCCCCCTTATTGAAGTCCAGATTGGTCGCAATGACGCCAATGGTGGTATGGGTCAGGGAAGGACGAACGTTGCCGATGTTTTGGGCGGTGACCCGATCCGCCATTCGTTGGCGCACGTGTTCAGAAAGGCTGATGAAGCCTTTTCCGTCTGGCCGCCGTGAGCCCGCAAGAATCGCGCCACCCGGCCATTCCACCACATCCCCCGTAGCGTTGACCGCCACAATGGCGCCAATGACGAATTCGCCCACGCGAATGCTGGCGGTGCCGATTCCTGATTTCATGCGCAGGCCGCCGTAAAAGTCCCCCGTACCTACCGTGGCCCCGGAGCCCGCGCCGACACAACCCTCTGCTACAGGCCCCGTGGTGGCCGCTTGGCAGGCCTTGTAGCCACTTTCCGCGTCAGGGCGGATGCGGCCTGTCCCCCACGCTCAGATCATCCAGAATAGAAGCGACCACCAGGGGCACCACGTTGCCGGGGTTGCCCCAGTGTTCGCCGATGCCGCGTTCCTCAAGATACTTCATCGCCCCGAGAGCGGTCGAGAGCCCGTAAGAGTCTCCTCCGGCCAGGACAACTCCCCAGAGTGTCTGGAGAGCGCTTCCTGGTTGCAGCATTCCCGCTTGGAAATCCTCCGGTCCGGAGCCGTCAAAATCCACGCCTCCCGTCGCCCCGTGTTCAAAGAGAATCGCGGTGCAGCCGGTAGGGCGGCGGGAGTCCGTGAAATGCCCCACCTTGACCCCTGGGACGTCCGTAATGCATCCCTCGCTGGCCTCTGACTCCAACTCCGGGCCAAGGGCCAGGGTCCTTGCAGGAGCCAGCGAGGGCGATGTCAATGCACCCATCACGGCAAGCTCAAAATCGCGGCGGTTGATCTTTGACATCTTGCAGCTTGACCTCGAACGGTTAAAGTTTCTAACGAAATTAGAAGTAGAACTTCGCCGCAAATTGCCCGATGCGCGGGGCATTGGCGCCAGTCACAAAGCCGAAAGCGGAATTGAGGATGCTCCCTTGCGGCAACCCGAACTGCGCGTGGTTGAACGTATTGAACAACTCCGCCCGGAACTCCAGCCTCTTCGATTCGGTAATGCGCACGTCTTTCAGCAAGGCCATGTCCCAGTTATTGAGGCCCGGGCCATGGAAATAGCGCCGGTTGGCGCTTCCGAGCTGGCCGATGGCCTCATGGGAGAACAAGGAAATATTGAAGAAAGGATCCGCGCCCGTGTTGAGATTAGCCTTGCGCGGATCAGTGATCCGCAAACTACCCGGCGAGACGTTGGGCACGTCCACACTGCACGAACAGGGGCCCGAATTAGCTGTCCCCAACAGGGAATTGTCGTCGTATTCCTGTGAGGATCCAGCCATCGGTCAAGCGGTTCGCCTGCCATATCTTGTCAAAGGGCACGTGATAGCTGTAGCTCGTCACGAAGTTGTGCGTCATGTCGAAGGCCGACAAGGACTTGCTGATTTTGGGATTGACGGGATTAATCAACTCCCCTCCCGCGCCCCATGAGGAAGAGTTGTCAAGCGATTTGCCGTACGTGTAACCGGCGAGGAACTCCAGTCTGCCCATGGTATGGCGGACCGTGGTCTCCAGGGAATTGTAATTGGAGTTGGCCAAAGTGCCAAAATAAGCATCGCTGGCGAAATTTGCGCCAAAGGGCGCGCGCCCGCTGACGACCCCACCCCCAACAGGGTAAAAGGGACCTGTTTCGGAATTGGGTCCACAAGTGGGCGTTCCCGGCATCACGGCGCTACTTTGGCTTAGGCTCAGGCAGAGAGAGGGGACACCGGGATTGGCCTCGATATCTGCCACGAGCCGGTGCCCCTGGGTGCCCACGTAGCTTACGCTAAACACGGTGTTGCCTCCGAACTGCCGCTGGAGGGAGAGGTTGTAGTGCTCAGCATAAGGCAGGCGAGAATTGGTTTCAACCGTCGGCGAACTTGAAATGGGCAGGAAATTGGCCCAATTGATATTATTGTCGGGGTGCGAGGCGCTGACGTTGGGGGAAGGGATAGGGGGCGGAAACCGTTGGCCTTCGTTCTCCCCGGTTTCACGATCGATAAAGGGAGTCGCAAAAAGGGGAGGTACGGGGCTCCCCCAGAAAAATCCGAAGGGAGCGTCCCCTTGCGCATTAAAGAACGACGCGTCTTCAAAGGCCGTGTAGTAAATGCCAAATGCCGCACGAATGCTGGTCTTGCCGGCCCCGCCTACCAATTTGCCCAGGAGTCCCCCCGAGGTATCCGGTGAGTACGCCAAACCTATACGGGGCGCAAAATTGTTATAGCGGGTTGGGGCGATCGTCTTGGGAATGCCCGGGTCACCGGGAAACACCCAACCTTTGGGAGACCCCGGGAACACGACGGACTGTTTGCCGTACACCATCGCTTCCATTTCACCAAAGGCCTCGTACCACGGCGTGCTGATCTCATAGCGAAGGCCATAGTTTATCGTCAACTTAGGAGTGGCACGCCAACTGTCCTGCGCATAGAGGCCGTAGTAGCGGGAACGGGTGTGGAAGGGAATCTGGGTTCCCTGGTTATAGAAAAACGGCGCTCCCAGGAGGAAATCCGCAAAATCGCTGCCGGTTTCCTGTCCATCGAAGCCGAAGGCTCCGTTATTGGCGCCGTCCTGGTGGTAAGTCACAAGGTCATAGTGGGTGGATCCGCCCAATTTCAGCGTGTGAGTTCCCTTGACGATGGAGAAATTGTCCAACACCTGATAGGTATTGTTGGTCTGCGCGGCGAAATACCCGGGGATCCCGATCGTGAAATTGTTCAATGCTATGCTGGGGACACCTTGGTACTGCGGCTGCTGTACAACGATGCCGGGGGTGCCTGGACCCGTCACGAACCCCAGCGAACTTAAACTCGGGCCCAGACCGCCGATCGGAATGTCATTACTGTTGATATTGCGCACATAGTTGAGGCGAAACTCATTCACCGAACTCGGGCCGAAATTTTTCGTCACAGCGAAATTGACATCCTGCGCCCGGCCGGCGTTGGCGGCGCTGAAACCGGGAACGTTCGCGCCGCCACTGGGGTAGGGGCTTACCACGGAGTACTGGTCGAAAAAGTAGTACCCGGAAAGCAGACCGAAGCGAGTGTTGGCGTCGAGCCGGCCGCTACCCTTGTCATCCCGCAAGGTTTCGTCATAAGCCGAAGTGGTGAAGACGTTGGTCCCCAGGTTGGGGGGCGGAATGTATTTCAGCAACTGGCCGGCGGGAGCCGAGAAGGCGCTCGTGGGAATGACCCCGCTGGGGAACACGCATTGGGTCGTGTTCGTGCAGGCGTTCGACTGCGTGCTGGCGTTGTAGAGCGAGTAAGGTTCGCCGGCTTGCACGGGGTATCCAAGCTCCTGGGAAAGAAGGTTGGCCCAGTAAGTGCCGGTGACGGTGTTGGGGACAAAGACGCCGTTGCTAATTGACCCAAAGGCCGCCGAACCCAAGTCTCCCTGTCGCTCCGCGGCCGTGGGCACGGGAATCAAACCCGAGTCCACGCCATTGACGACGCGGCTTCCCTGGTAGTCCGAGAAGAAGAAGATCTTATCGTGTCGGATGGGACCGCCCACCGTCCCGCCGAACTGGTTTTGGTGTAAAGCTCCGCGCGAAGGGGAATAAAAGTTACGGCCGTCGAAGTCAGAATTTCGCACGAATTCGAACGCGTCGCCGTGCAACTGGTTGGTGCCGGACTTGGTAATGGCGTTCACCATCCCTCCGGCAAAATTGCCATATTCGGCGTCCGCGTTATTGGTCAGGATGCGGAATTCGGCGATGGAGTCCAAATTCGGGATGATGGCCGTGCCCATCTGCACGTCCTCTTGGACGTTCCCGCCATTCACCATGAACCCATTGGCATCCTCCCGTTGACCGCTAACGGAGAGGTTGCCCGGGTTCAAACCTCCCGAGACCGGCGTTCCCGCGTATTCACCCGTGGAGACGGGGATGACTCCCGGCTGCAACGCCAGCAGGTCGGTGTAGCTGCGTCCGTTCAGCGGGACGAGTTCCATTTTGTTGGTGCCAATCACTTCTCCCATCTGAGTACTGGTAGTTTCTACGTGGACCGCCGTGGCGGAGACGCGGACCTCCTGCGTCACGGCGCCCAACTCCAGTGTGGCATCAACCCGCAGAGCCGTGTTGGCATCGATCACCAGGTCAGTCGCGCGGTACAGTTTGAATCCCGTCTGCTTGAATTCAACTTGGTAGTGTCCGATGGTTAGGGTTGGAAACGAGTAGAATCCTGCCGAGTCGGTCTTGGCGATGCTTTTGACACCGGTCTCCGTATTCGTCGCGACGACCTCGGCCCCGGTCACCACCGCGCCGCTGGGATCCTTGACCAGCCCGGAGATGCTGCCGCCGACGCTTCCCCACGCCAAGCGGGCTCCCAGGAGTAATGTAAATGCGCATACCAATGCCTTCAATAAGCGCACTTGGCTGTTCATTTGGCGCCTCCTTTGATTTGTTCCTACCCAAGAACCCTACAGGCTTTTTCTGCCGACGCAACAAATGAAGACCAAGTTGACCGTGAGGCCCAGTCGCAACGTTTTGCGGGCTAAAGTCTCAAACGGCCGTCTGGTCGTAAGACCCTGTCTCACCGCGGGCGTCGGGCGTTCAAGCCCGCACATGCGCGCCCCATCAAATTGCTAAGCTAATGGAACTCTACCATTACAGGAAATTTTGTCAATCTTGTGTTTGATTACCTCACAAAACCTAGATATCAGCAAAGCAGAACAGGTTGTCCGATCTTAGAAATTGAGCACCACGCCGGCGGGGTCAGGCCGTCGCGGCGCGCGCACTAAGCTCACAATGATGGCCGTGGCAAGACAGGGAATGATGGCAGCGGCGATCATGACGGGTTGAAATGAGAACCGGTCGCTGATGAGGCCGATGAGGTAAGTTGAAATCAGCGTCCCCATGCCCGCCCCCGTCCCACTCAGGCCACTTACCGAGGCGACCGCGCGGGGGTCGAAAGCATCGGCCGGGAGGGAAAGAAACATGGTGGAGCAGGCGGAGTACGCGAAAGAGACATACCCGAAGATCGCAATCAGTAGAGCATATCGGTCGGTGAAGGCCGCGGCGAGGAGCATCAGCATGCTCGGGCCAAAAATCAGGATGACGGTGCGCCGGGCGCGGCCCACCGGCCAGCCGTGCGCAATCCACCAACTCGAGAGAGCCCCGCCGAAAAAATTTCCGAGGTCTGCACCCACAAAAGGCAGCCAGAACCCAATGATGCTCTGCTCAATTCTGAACCCCTTGCTGACCAGGAAGATGGCAAACCACTCCGACATCAAATACCAATAAGGGTCGAGGAGAAAGCGCCCGAGGATAATGCCCCAGGCCTG
>JBELAJ010000674.1:0-4157 GCA_049508935.1 Terriglobia bacterium
TCCAGCCGCTGCTCGCGGAGCCAGTCGCGGCATAGCTGCCCGCGCTGCTCGCCTGCTTGTCCTCGCTGAGATTCCCGTCGAGGGTGGAACGAGCATTGAAACCCGAACCCGCCGTGCAGGCCAGGTCGCCGACGCAGAAGCCGTAGATGATGTCGCCCGCTACCGTGGTCGTGGCATTGCCGCTGGAGGCCGTGCCGGCACTGCCCGAAGCGCCCGCCTCGGCATCAATAGGACTCGTGGGGTTAACACCGGAGTATTCGGAAAGATAAGCTTCCAGGTAGCTGGAGGCAGCCGAGAGTGTCACAATTACCGTGTCCGCGCCCCCTTTGATGTTTTTCGCATAGTAAACACTGCTGCGGGCCCCACCGGGAGTGGTTAACTGGGTTCCCACCTGGGCGAAGGCGTTTCCTTGCGAGTCGGTGACCGTGGAGGGCACGACGCTCTTATCGTAGGTGAAGGCCACCAGAAGCACGTCGCCCGCCAGGGTGTTGGCAGGGAATGCGAGGGTCACGGAGTTGGGGCTGCCGTGGGATGCACTCGCCACTTGTCGCACAAAGGATGCGGCGCCGGAGGCAGCCATCGCCCGCGTCGAGGCAACACTTTCGGCAACAATAACCGCGGTGATAATGACAAATAAAGAAAGGATGGAGCGTGCAGGGCGCTCGAGGCTGGAACTCTTCTCGCAGCCCTGGGGTTGATTTAGGAAAGGCATAGGTCTCCAATTTGGGTCAGCACTAAGCCAGTGCCGCCAAGAGAATTATGAAACAGTCTTCGGTTTGATTTCCGAGGCTATCAGCACACACTCAGGAGACGACAGACCGTCTCACGTCCAGATGGAACATACAGACATTTCAGCTTTGGTCGCTCAAGCAGGTTGTTGGATTTGCTCTCAAATGACTACTGCCCCAGAGGTTCTGGAGTAAAACACTTGAAACAAGCAGATTGAGTTCCCGTAGCCTCCTGATCCAATATGCATCGACCCTTCGTTGCGCCGGAGGGCACGACAGGCTACTGCTTTGTTTAAATATTG
This sequence comes from Terriglobia bacterium, assembly GCA_049508935.1. Taxonomy (GTDB): domain Bacteria; phylum Acidobacteriota; class Terriglobia; order UBA7540; family UBA7540; genus CAVROP01. Next base: position 1,031 of record JBELAJ010000674.1, read on the forward strand.
CAGTATTAGGTCTTCTTTTCACTGAACGTAGGATTGGATTCGGGTCGAGTTGACGACCGCATCCCACAAAGATCAGCGATGGTTGGGGATTGCACGCAACTTGCCAAAAAACGATGCAGTACTGACGTTTGAGTTCTTCAGGATGGCCGCCAACCGTCTGCGAGAAAGCGATGCCAGGTGTAAGTGTTACACGGGCAACGTAAAATTTACTCCCTGCTGACAGCGGAGCTGAGTTGCCTGGCTTGCCAGACCGAAAGTCTCTCCGGCTAAAGATATACAGCTCTCTATACTTAATTAGTTAATATTCAAATGTATGTATCTTACGTGGAAGGCACCCCTCGCGTCGCGGCACGGACGGCGGCGATTGACCTCCCCCGCAGGATCCGTGAGTTGCCGCTTAGAATGCGAATGACGACATTTTATACGTGACGTGGCGACGTCGGGACGGTGGCTAACAGAGTTCAAGACATTTGGTCCGCGATACGTTGGCTCCTGGCTTCGCCACTTACTCATGGGCTGGTCAGCCTGCATCGAGGTCAAGAATGCCAGTGCGTCCTGGTGCTTTCTCCAATCCGCTTTGCCGGTGGAATTTCGACCGGCTTCCGACGCGGCTGCGCGATGATCAAGTTCTCGTGGACTTCGCCCGAATAACTGATTGCAGGAGCGATAAGGGGAAATTGGAACGGATAGCAACGATTCTGAGAAGCGAAGGGTATCTCATTCTGTTAACTCAGAACCGACCTGTCTACACTCGTAGAAGCGACGTTTCGCCCCCTGCCGGAGGGCAGCGACGTCGATGGGTGACGATGCGCGAACTGCGCAGTATGCTCCGACCCCACTTCAATACGTCAAGGGCCTTTACAATACAGCCATCTGGAAACCGCGGATTTCTCAGGATTGTCAACTCCGGCAGGTCGAATCGTTCACTTGCCAAGATTCTCTCGCAAGAACTTCTCGTACGCTTCAAGGAACGATGCGGCTTGGGCCAGACACTAATTGTGGACGCGCAAAAGCGAAGAAACGCGCTTCGAGATTTCGGACTCGCTCCGGTTGTTCCGACAAAGACACGTTTTTTGGAGTTGGCCGGCACAAATCCGGAATGGCAGGCAGCGGGCTCGCAGGTTCGAGAGCGGCTGCTGGAGCTTGAGAAGATGCCGGCACTGCCCGGCTCTCTCCAACTCTCGGTCTATGTGCCGAAGGAACGAAGGTTGCTTTCGTTGGCCTCGATACTTCCCACCGCTGGTCTGAAGACCAGAAGCGATCCACTGTTGCGCACGAGATCGGACACGCCCTGGGCGTTCACGGCCACAGCAATAGTCCGCGTGATATTATGTTTAGCGCCGTTCAGGAGATCATAAACATCGCCAGGGACTGGGGGCCCATTCCATCTCCGGCCGCTGTCGAACTCCCGCCTCCACCACCGCAAAAGCCCTGCCAAAGAGATATCAGTACGCTTCTCCGGCTCTACAACAGTCCAGGGTTTCAGCCACGCTTGGGCGACTGGATGCAAACGTCATCCTTACAGAGCCGTTTACGCGGTTCTGCGATGGCCGTGGAGCTCGATAGATAGGGCAACCACACACGTCGCGCCCATTTGAAATAGCTCTCAGGAAATCCGCGGCCCACAGATGGGTTCGCCGGACGCGCACCTATACATTGCAGGTTCGCTGGAGTTTCGTCGTGGCCCCCCGCGTCAAGTCCACATCTGACAAAACAAAGAGACAACTGATCTCAAAAGTGAGGTTAACCGGCTGCAAAGAAATCGGGCAGTCCCACTCAAATCTCCACCAAAGAAACCAAGCCATCGCAACAAGAACCTGATCCCACCAAGGTTTAAGACGCCTAGCAGCACGGTTGCAGGGTTAATTAAATAATGGACTGTCGCCCGCACAGATAACCACTCGTGCAGTACCCTCGTACTATAGACCCGTTCACCGCCGTACTGGTACTTTCATGCGTCGGTTGATCCGCCGCTCGTTCGCGCAACCGGCTGGTGAGATAGACGAGATGCAAGTCACCTCAGTTCGAGCCCGCCTACGCTTCGTCCGCTCCCACTCAGTATCTGGCGGAAGGCGGCGCGCCTTGACGAAATGATCATGTCTGACCAGAAGTACCAACCCGAGCAATGCGACACCAAGCTCGATCTCTCGACGAAGTTTCCTAAAGCAGCTCGGCATTCTGGCCGATTAAAGTCGGAGGGCGAGATTCGAGGTTGTGGGAAGTAATGATATTACTAGACTTATAAATCTATATAACGGTATGGTTACTATGGTTACTACTAACAAAACAGAGCAGTCCCGCTATTACTCATACCTAACGTCTCACTCCCGCGCACCGCGGAGTGAACCATCTCATAGGCAAGCTTGGCCGCTGCGGCTAGAACGCGTGAAGCCCGCGATCCTGCTGGCGGTTATTGCCACGCTGGCCATTTTCTTCCCTCCCTGCACGGTGAGCCTGTCTGCGGCGAGCGCCGCGCCTGCGGTCAGCCTTTCGACAACCAGCCTTGCCTTTGGTAACCAGACCATCGGCACAACCAGTGCAGCGAAAACAGTCACCCTGAAGAACACCGGAAAAGCGGCGTTGAGCATTACCAGCGTGACGATCTCAGGAACGAATGCCTCTAGCTTCGCCGAGAGCAATAATTGCGGCAAGTCTGTGGCCGTGGGACGCTCTTGCACGATCAGTGTGACCTTCAAACCGTCTACCGCTTCAGGCCTAAGCGGAACCCTCGGCTTCCTGGACAATGCCTCCGGGACCCAGAAGGTGACTCTTTCCGGTACTGGTACGGCTCCAACGCCTGCCGCGACCCCGACGTTCTCGATCGCGTCCGGAACCTATACCTCGACCCAAACGGTGACGATCTCCGATGTGACGACTGGAGCTACGATCTACTACACCACCAATGGGACCACACCCACCACCTCATCCACCAAGTACTCCGGCGCCATCACGGTCAGTTCCACCGAAACCATTGAGGCCATTGCCACCGCCAGCGGCTGTTCCTACAGCTCCGTCGCTACTGCGACCTATACCATCACTCCTCCCGCCGCCACACCCTCGTTTTCGATCGCCGCGGGAGCCTACACCTCGACGCAGACGGTGACAATCTCCGATACGACCACAGGGG
>JBELAJ010000675.1:0-4145 GCA_049508935.1 Terriglobia bacterium
CGCGATATCGATACCCTCTGGAAGGAAATCGGGGAGTTGCTCAATACGGTCTCCCCAAGCGAATGCACAAACTACTTTAACTCCTGTGGATATGTATACACTTAAATCGAAACTGCTCTAGGGTTAAGTATCCAGTAGCAGTTTGAGTTTACCGCAATTATCTTGACAAGTAAAGTGAATTCACTTATGGTAGTTAAGAACAAGAGCCTCTCTTAGAGTTGGCTTGGTAGTTCTGAACTAATTGCGGTTGATCTGACTATGTACCTGCGACTGGTGAGCATCGCCAAGTTGTGCTCTCCGCACATGGAGTTCGCGAAGAGGAAACGACACGCAGCAGGAAGAAATGAGGATTTCAATGCTAACGGCAATCATGAAATTGGTTTCTATCGTGGTGTTGCTTTTGGGGTTCTTTGGGAACCTGCCTGTTGGCTCTCAAGAGTGGTCGGTGAGGAACGGCGGCTACCTGGAGCTTTTCAATATGTTGGTTTGTCTGAGCGCCCTCTTGGTTGTTGCAGAGGGGTTCCGCGGTCGCAAGTACTTTTGGGCACTAGGATTTGTCGCGATTGCGGTCCTTTTCAATCCTATCGTGCCCGTGACGCTTCCCCGGAAGATGTTTCTCGGGCTGGATTCTGTCTGCATCCTGACGTTTCTGGTTTCACTGGCTCTTTCGAAAAGGCGGCCCATACTCACCGAACCCTCGATAGCCAACCGCGGGCCGCTAAGCAAGTCGCGGTAAAAGTACCCATTGATGGTGAAGCGAAGCGCCCGTGTCAGCAGTGTCATGCAAAGACAGAACTCGTGGGGTGAAAGGATTCTCGCATGTATATTCAATATGTAGGTTTCGACACTTCCGCCGGTTCCCGCATTTATTCCTTTCATGTGATTGACGCGCCCGAGGAGGCCCGTGATTTCACCATCACGGTTCAGTCTGCGGCGTTTCGCCCGGACGGCCTGAAGTTTCAGGACGGTCCGGATATCTGCTTTGCCCGGTTGGGGCACGAATTAGAGAAACAAACGCCAGAAATTCGCACCGCGGCCCACTTGAGTATCGGTGAGCTGGATATCAAGGATTACCTGGATAATCACCATATCCAAAAACCCAAGCGAAAGAAGAAAGAAGAGCCTGACACGCCGGCGACGAACGGGCCGAGGGAATGGTGGCAGCGGAGATGACGCCGGAGAAAGCGTAACCTGAAGTATAGACTAACCGAGCAGGCCCAAAAGGCCGCTTCAACCTGGAGGGTACCCGTCGAGCGTGCAGCCCCGGGAGTTAGGGGTTGAGAGTATCAGGCGCGTCGGCAAGATTTAAGGATTTCCGCTCGTGAGGCTCTGTGGCGCAAGCCCGCAGATACTTTTCGAGCTTCTTGCTCGTCATCTCCCGCAAGGCCTGGCCATAAGGAATCAGTTTAAGATTCAGCCGGTCACAGGTCAACTCAAACTGCCGAGACATATCCTCGAAACACGCCTCGGCTCGAGCCCGACCATCCTCGAGCCCCACGCTGAATTCACGTAGTCGCGTCCGGGCCTTCTCGACAAGCTTGTCGAGTTCGGTCGAGAGATCGGCACGAACCTGATCGAACTTATCGAGTGCCCGGGTATAGGATGCGCTGTCTCGCTCGATCCGCCGAGTGAGAAAACTCCCCCGGAGCCGGATGGCAAAATCGAACCAGCGCCCCTGAATCAGGTTCCTCAGCGCTTCGCTGGCCGAATAAAACTGCCTGGAGAGGCGGAAGATCCCCGCTTGAAGCTCGGAGGGACTGATGCGCGAGGGGCAAACCACAGCGTGCTGAGCGTCGAACAACTGCCAATCCCCCCAGGCAAAGATCCGTTTTTCTTCGGCGAGGCGACGGGTCAGGGGAGGCCCGGGCAAGGCCGTGAGCGCAAAGAACTGGACCGTGGTGAGCCGCGAGTCGCGAGCGAATTTAAGAGTTTCAGTAAGCGTCTGAGGTGTGTCGGCATCGGACCCCAGGACGAACATGCCATGGACACGAATCCCCACTTCGTTGAAAGCGGCGATGGCGGCGCGGTTCTTCTCGAGCGTCGCGTGCTTCTTGAACAATTTGAGGGTTTCCTCGTTCACGGACTCGAGGCCGATGAAGACCATGGCACAGTTGGCGCGCTTCATCAGACGGAGTAGGTCGCGGTCTTGCGCCGTTTCAACCCGCACCTGTGCGAACCAGCGCGGCATCCTGACGCCTTCAGCAAGCAGGCGCTCGAGCAGCCGCGTGGTTCGCGCGCGACTGGCCGCAAAGATGTCGTCGCCGAAGAATATTTTCTTGCCGTTTAACTCGATCGTGTGGCGGATCAGCGCCACCGCTGCGTCGTCGCTCAGGAAGCGAAATCCCCGGCCGAAGTTCTCTATCACCGAACAGAACTCGCACTCATAAGGGCAGCCGCGCGATGTATTTACAACGTTGTGGGTGATTCCCTGGCCCACTTGGTCAGAAATGACGGGGAAGGGTAGCGCGGAGAGCTCCGCGCTGGTCAGGTAGGAACGGTCCGGATTGCGGACGATTTCCCTGTCCCGGCCGAGGTAATTCACCCCCCGCAGGTCGGTGAGATACGGGTCCTGGAGATTGTCTTCCAGTCGCTCGAGCAGGAGAGGCAGGGTGCAGTCTCCCTCGTGCGTGACCACCACATCGCCAAACTGAAGAGATTCCTCGGGTAGAGCCGTGGGATGTGGGCCTCCAAAGAGTATCTTGACGCGGGGATTCACCAGGCGAACCCGCCGCGCCAATTCAAACGACTGATTCGCCGTACGAGTAATGACGGAGAGTCCCAGTACATCCGTAGCCGCAAGCCGCTTCCAATCACCTACATCCAGACGCCCGGGTACACGGTTGTACTGTGGGATGATAGTGACAACGTCCTGGTAACCCGCGCGGCGACAGATCGCTTCTAGCAACGGCACGCCGCGGGCCGGAAACCGGAACAGAGAGTAGACGTCTTTCGCTAGACGACCGTCCAGACTGCCGTCCACGGTGGCGGGCAACTCAACAAGCGTAATGCGTAGACCACTCACGAAAACACCTAGACCGTCCAAGACAACGGCGGCGATCTGAGCGTGGCTCGGAGCAACGCTCAAGAACGCGAAGTGCCAACCAACCGCTATTTTTAAGTCTCCCACGTCCAGGATATGAAATCTGTTCAATATTGCTCTCTTTTCCCATACGGATGGGAATCAACTCCGGGGGCGATTGTGCAGAAGTATTCGCGGGTGGCCAACATATTGTTATGTATGTGCACGCCCCACGAACACCTGCTGTGCTCCCCGACAGGCTTGCGGTGGGGTCCGTGGAAGCAGAGCCCCTGTACAAGTTCACCCGCCGTGCTCTGCTGCTGGCAATCTGATGAAGTTCAACACGCCCTCCGTGCCAAACACGTCGCCATTAACGTCCTCCGGCTCCTTGATCCCGTCCGTCAACAGCAGGATTGTGTCTCCGTGCTCTGGCGGAACGATGCGACAAGAGTGTTCAATTTTGTACAGACAGGCCCATTGTTGAATTGGTATCTTGCCTAATAAGTAGAGGCTAGTATGATCCACAATGTACTTCTCATCGAGAACGATCCTGCTGTTGCCGGTTTGATCCAAGAGGCCCTTGCTGACCTGAGCGACAGCCCATTCATCGTGGAATGGGTCAGGCGACTCTCCGACGGCCTCGGACGATTGACCGGGGGAGGAATAGCAGCGGTCCTACTCGACTTGTCTCTGCCCGATAGCCAGGGTATCAACACATTTGGCACGCTGTCCCTAGCCGCGCCTGGTGTTCCAATTTTGGTTCTCGTTGATGTGGGTGATGAAGACATCGCTAAGGAGGCCGTGGAGCGCGGAGCCCAGGATTATCTTCTGAAGATTCGCCTTGACAGATACTCATTGACCCGGGCTCTGCATAGCACGATCGTGCGCAAGGCGGCGGAAGAGGCATTGTTCCTGGAGAAGGAACGCGCCCAAGTCACTCTCAATTCCCTTGGGGACGGCGTAATCAGTACGGATATCTCTGGCAACGTAACCTATCTCAATCAAGTCGCGGAAAGGATGACGGGCTGGTCTGGGGAGGAGGCATCAGGCCGGCCGTTTGCCGAAGTGTTCCAAATCATCGAGGGTGTTACACGCGAACCAGCGCGCAATCCCATGCAGTCAGCAG
>JBELAJ010000676.1:0-4132 GCA_049508935.1 Terriglobia bacterium
GAGTCCTACAAGAAAGGAGAAAGCGAATCCATCTTGGCCCCGAGTCTTGCGGACGGCGTCGCGAGGCGTCGGCCGAAGCGTAGACAGGGGTATCGGTGGGCCGGGCTATGGAGCTTCGAAAATCGCGGATCAGGGTGCTGACCTCGTAATGATAGAGGGAAGGCAACACGGTTGGCTGCGCTAGACGCGAGTGGTCAGCCGGCCCTGCGTAGTCGAAGAACCTGCGCACGCTGAGAAACAACATGCACGAGAACCGGGGACCTCTGGGGTGCCTCGATGCAGTGGAGATCGAGGCCGGTCCGAGAAGGTGCGATGTAGTAAGGTAAGCCGCAGTTTGCAAATGATGGGTACGGCCCTTTTTCAAACACTACGATCTCCGCTTGCTCGTCAAGCCGCCGCAGCCGGGCGGCGCAGGAAGCTCCGCCTGCCACGCCACCTACAATCAAGACTCTTTTGGGACTCATTGACACAATTCTCCTCGCAGTTTGGGGAGCACGTTGCTTGCCATTGGGCCCTCGGGCGTTCGGGACCCGCTTGCGCGAATCACACCTGCACACTGGTGATTGCAGGCACAGGTGAAGCGTGGCTTATGTGGCATTTTGATTGCCTGAAGGCAGGGTGTTACTGGCTTCTTTCAACGGGAAACCCTCTATCGACCCAATCCTGACCGAAATTGTTGGGGACGTAGAGAACCTTCAGCTTGGTGAAACCCATTCCGTGAAGCGCCTCGTAAGCCGGCCTTAAAGTGGGGCAATTAGTCCAGGGACAGCAGCCGCAGTAAAGAACGATGAATTTCTGACGAGGCAGACGTTCCACGCGGTTCCGCAACTTTTCTACCGCCTCTGGTTGCGAAGCGGGGCCAATGTATTCCGAGCCCGGGATATGTGCTTGAGCATAGAGAGGACGGAATCCCCCGTGGATCAAGAGGGGCTTAATACCTCCGGGTGCCTGGAGAAGCTTCGCCAAGTCGTCTGTCGTGATCTGTACATCGGCGGGTAATGAAGAAGCCGCTGCCGATTGCCCAGGCTGACCGAGCAGCGCGACTTCAGCGGACGCAGCAACCATCTGCTGGTTGTTGCCGCTCAGGGTTAATAGGAATGCCAAAAATGAAACAGTTACGGATACGGATGCCACTTTGAAGAGCTTTCGAACATTCGCCACCGTAATCTCCTCCTTTGTCTACGTGATTTGCGCGCTGCCGGCCGTTGCACCCGTGGGCCCAGGGCAGGGGTCTTCATGAGGCTCTCCCCGCGCGGGCATGCGGTACGGCTCGTTGGCGCGACGGTAGCGTTCCCTGTTTCGAGTCCGCAACATAAGCGTTCGTGCGAGCGGCTGCGACAAGTCGTGCCATGGACGCGGAAATGTGGTCGAGCACCGTAACCCATTCATCCAAGTGCTGTCTTCCACGGGGAGTCAAAGCATAAAGCCTTCGCGCCGGTCCGTTCCCCTTCACGTCCCATTTCGAAACTACGCAATCATTCTGCTCGAGTTGCCGAAGCGTCTTGTACAAAGCGGAGGTCTCAAGCTTGGCGTCGGTCAACGCGAATTCATGTACATCGTTTGCCAGTTCATAGCCGTAAGACTGTCCCTTCCTTTGCAGAAGGAAGAGCAGGACCGGCTCCACAAATCGATACAGATTGCCCATAGCGCAAGTACAAGGGTGTTCCTTTCGGTGGCGAGGGCAGGTGCGAAAAGGCATTGCTTTTCCTCCTGAGGCAAGATACCATGTCTTGCGCTCTAGATGCAAATTCAATCTAGATGACACAATGTCAGAGTCCTACATATGGCCACAATTCGGTCGCGTGGCTCAAATGCAAACCATTGCCCAACGATGGGAGGAACTATGGCGGAAGAATTAAGTGCCCGTTGCGCCCGGCCGACCAGCACCGTAGGTGAGGCTGCGCCGGACGAAAGTGGACGCCAGCAAGTCCAGAAGGAGGAACCGAATATGATCCTGATTGGAAGGAAGGCCCCGGACTTCACCGCGCCGGGATATCACCGGGGCAAGTTCATCAACCTCAAGCTTTCTGAGCATCTGGGCAAATGGGTGCTGCTTTGTTTCTACCCTGGGGATTTTACCTTTGTTTGAGCTACAGAACTCTCGGCGGTCGCCGAGAAATATCCCGAGTTTCAAAAACTCGGCGTGGAAGTTCTGTCCGTGAGCGTGGACAGCATGTTTGTTCACAAGATGTGGAACGACCAGGAACTCTCCAAGATGGTAGCGGGAGGAGTGCCCTTCCCGATGCTGTCCGACGCGGGCGGCAAAGTAGGCAATGTCTATGGCGTCTATGACGGCGAAGCTGGTGTCGAGACGCGCGGCCGTTTTCTGATCGACCCGGAAGGCCTCATCCAGGCTTACGAAGTGCTCACTCCTCCGGTGGGGCGCAATGTCAGTGAGACGATCCGACAGGTTCAGGCCTTTCAGCTAGTCCGCGAGTCCAAGGGCACCCTGGCCACGCCGTCAGGCTGGAGGCCCGACAAGCCCACACTCAAGCCCGGAATCGACCTTGTGGGGAACGTTTGGAAGGAATGGAAGACTCAGTCGGCGTTTGACTGAGAGACATCCGATAGCCAAATCGATCGAGAGCGAATCTCTGCTGAAGGTCATGACCGGAGGTCCAAGATCACCCGATATGCCGGAGATCGTTATGTGTGTGAGAAGTGCGGGGCGGTGCTCGTGTATGAGAAAGCGTGTCCGTGTCCCGAAAAGCCTCAGTCACATTCAGAGATATGTTGCGGCCAACAGATGAAGGCCGCTGGCCAGAATGTACCGACCACGAAGTAATCGTGCCGCACGCATTGGGGAACGATGAGAAGCAGCACTTGGATCGGGATCGTTCTTGCCGGAGCGCTTTGTGGTGCCCCATCGAGCCGCGCGCAAGAACTGCAGAGTGAGTTACATCGCGCGCAGGAGTTGGAGAGCGCTAAGCATTTCGATCGGGCGATCCCTTTCTACCTGGAGGTCCTAACACGTGAGCCGAGGAACCTCGAAGCCACCCTCGGGCTTGGACGCGCTTACTTTCACTGCAGCCAGCCTCGGCAAGCTGCTGAGAGCTTTGAACGTGCGCTTCAGCTTCAACCCGCAAACCCTGAAATCGTAGAATGGTTGGGTAAGAGTTATCTCAGGGCGCGGGAACCGGAAAAAACCGTAGACCTTATCAGCCGCGAAGACTCCCTAGCCAACCACTATGCCCGGGCGCATCTTCTTTTGGCACGCGCTTTCGACGCCCAGGACAAGCTCGATGAAGCGCGGGGCGAACTCCAACGCGCCCTCGCGATCGACCCGCACTGCCGGGGAGCGCACTTTGCCCTTGGATTCATCGCTTGGACGACTCGCGACCTCGAAACCGCGAAGAGAGAATTCCGGATGGAAATCGACCTGGATTCACAGGAGGCCGTGCCCTATTACTACCTTGTCGAAACCTTGGAAGTGGAAGGGAAGCTGGACGAGGCCGAGACGGTCTTGAAGATGATGGGCCGGGAATGCCCTGACACCTATGTCTACCACTACTCCGTGGGGAAGTTGGTTGAATATAGGGGGAGTTTCGAAGCCGCTGCAAGGGAGTTCCGGGAAGCGATCCGGCTCGACCCGAAGCAATCCGAGGCTCACTACCATCTCGCCCTGATGCTTCAGAAAAGCGGCGAGGTCGCTCAGGCCAAAAAGGAATTTGGGCTGGCGAACCAGTTGCGTCTCGACATGCGGACCGGATCGGGACAGGGCATGGGCAGAATGCGGCCGCACCTCCCGGAGGTGGATTAGTCGAGACGGAACGGAAGATAAGGAGCGGGAGCGATGGTCAACGCATAGACGCGAGCTAGGGACAAGCACCGCTTACATTAAACGCTAGCTCTACTTTTGTGTCCCTCGGCGAGTGCGTGACGGACCGACCGCCGCTCTGATCATCCGCGCAGACTTCCCTCGCTCGCGCCCGGGGGGCTTGAACCCGGTTGGAAGTGGGTGCAGGCTCTGTGAGTCCGAACGATAGAAACCCAGCGGTGTCGGCGGCGGCGAAAAAGGGGTCCATTATGGCGGTTGAGGGGGGGGCAGGTGTGGGGGTTACGGATCGAACAAGTTTGAAGCCCAAAAATTCCAAAAAAACAAACCGGGGTGTTTTAAGTTTGCATAAAACCC
>JBELAJ010000677.1:0-6834 GCA_049508935.1 Terriglobia bacterium
AACACACCCCCGTGTGCTTCTATCGCACTTCTGCGCGTCACAAGAGTTCGCAGCGTAACCCCGACACCTGCCCCCCCCTCAACCGCCATAATGGACCCCTTTTTCGCCGCCGCCGACATCTCTAACGCGCTGGCATCGTCGCTCCAAACAAATTCACTCGATTCTTCGAACCCGACGACTAGCGCAACACGCGAAAACTGCCTACCTTCTTCGCAGAGTTCGTCGATGAGGTCTTCGGTGCTTCTTTTGGTCTCGGCCATGTCATCCTCCTCGCAATTAGCCACTTACTCTTACTTCACCTCCCGTGGGTTGGCGACCTTGATGAAGATTTGGCCAGCTCCCCGGCGGAGAATAAGCCTGCGACGGGTCGACAGCTTCCGAGTATGCCCCCTTTAATGGCAAAGGTAACACGAGAGTGCCTTCCAACCAAGAAGCGATAGTGGGATATTCCGGCGCTCACCGATAAAGTATGAAGCCCTGCCGCTCTCTCAAGACTCAATGGGCACGATAGTGTCCCCCCCTTCACCGAGATATGATATGGACGGGTTTCTTGCCATGGCCCGAGGCGTCCGTCGCTCGGCGCACCGTGCCAAGCGGAGGCGCAGAGAGGTGAGCGGCGTGAACTTAGGCTCGCCAAGGGCAAAAGCGGGGCGGACCTCGAAGCACGCTCGGGGATGCCCCACGGCCGCATCGGACCGACCGGGGAGGGCACGGAGACGCTGACCCTCGACACACTGGAGGCATGGGCGGGGCGGACAATCGAAGAGCGCTGCGGCCGGGCACAATTCCCACGTCGGCCCTGAGGGAAGACGTGCGCAAGCAGGCCTCTGACATCACCCTGCCCTTGAAGTTTGTTAAAAAGGATGGCGAGTGACTACGGATAAACTCTTCGAGAAGGTCCTGATCGGGAAGAACATCTTCCCCTCTTCAGTGCTGGACGCCCGATATGGCCACAATGCCGAACTGACCAAGATGCAGGTCATCGGAAAGACCCTCACCGAAATGAGCCGGTATTGGAGTTGGCTCACTTGCTGCGAGTCCGCCGATGGAGCTGGATATCTGGGCATCGTCGCCGCAGAGCTTGATGTCAGGCTGCCCGATTGCCTCATCAAGACCTGCGGCTCCTTCCGACACCTAAATGCCGCCTGCTGCGACTCATGTCATACGTACTACCCTCACCGCCGGATGAGCCTGGTTGACCTCCCCGGCGGCGGCAAGGCGTGGGTTTGCCATGAAATCGAGCGGGCGATTTACCCGGAGCGTTATACGGAAAGCATGAAGCGCTTTACGGAGCGCATGGAGTGATTTCGGAACTCTCCAGAAGGCAAGCGGTGGCGGGAAAGGTTCGGCGGTGATGCCCACATGGAAAACTAGCAAGGCGGAGCAAGCACGATGCGCAGAGAAGCGGGAACGTGCTGGAATCCCAACTCTGCAGCGACTTCCCCATCAAAAACCTCTTGACTGCGGAGAAGCATGGTGACAGCGATAGGCCGTCCGGCTTCGACCCCCTGCCGCTAGCGGGCCGATGCCACGCTTCCGATTCCTGGTACCGGTACGTTTGTGCCCTTGAAGCCCCGGGAAACCCGCCCAGAATAAATGCGTGGACAAATCCCGCCGAAGGATGGGGGGAGCGGACACGCCGGTTCTTGGACAACGGTGGGAAAGTCCTGGTCATTGGCGACGAGCTGATGGCTTGGTTATGGTCGAGCGTACGGGCGGCGTTGACGAACGATGACCGTCCCGCCGAGGCGCACGCCCTGCAAGCCGGAAACGAATGGTTTACGATGAGTCTCGGGACATCTGAAACAAAAACTCTAGATCGTTCGAGGACATGGGTAATCCATAGCAGTCGGGATTTAGATTCCAGTCAACCGGCAGGAGTGTAGCCGGGAGGAGGACTGTACATGGAACGATACGGCGTGTTCAAGAGGTTTCCGAACGGGTCACGCTTGTGGGTCTGCCCCGCCAATGACTTGACTGAGGCCAGAACGAAAATGCTGGACTCTGCACGCAAGACTGGGCACGAGCACTTCATTCGTGACTTCGTGCTTGGGCAGACCGTCGCTACCAGCCGGGAGAAAGAGATGGCGGTCGGCCAACGCACTGAGGAAACTTAGACGCTGCTTGTTTCTCCAAGGCGTTGACTGCCTGCGTGTAAATTGCCGCAGGCATGCGCCCTCCCATTGACCCCAGTTGAGTGCTAAGAGTTCGGCCGGGAAGAGGAGTGTCGATGGAACGATTTGCCGTGGGATGGCGCTCCAGTTCGAGCAGCGCCGACAAGAGCGGCTCGTGCTCGGCCAGGCGATCAGGTCAGCCCCGGCGGCGGTTCAGGCCAATGCAGGGTCCTTGCCTCTCTCCGATGCCCATCAGAGCCCGTCTCGCAGTCAGGCAGGAGTGCTACCGGTTTTCGCTTGCTCGGAAGTGGCAAGCCTCCGTTTTCCTGCACTGCGCAATCACCCGGCAATCGAGGGATGGAAAATAGGCTCCAAGAGAGCCGGTTGGGTTAGTCTTGCGGAAGAGTGGCGGTGATCGACCTTCCGCTTCAGCCCTCTGCTGGTGGCGGAGCGAGACATTTGCGAGGTTCCCGTACTTTCGTTCTATGGCGGGCAATCCCCTTCTGCGCTGAAATTTCCCGGGAGCAGGCTCAACCAAAGCTCGTGGCGAGGCTGGGTTTTGCCAAGTCTGGGGGCGTCAAGCCAGCTCCCCGTAGGAGAAAAAGCCAGCGACGTGTGGATAGGTTCAGACTGTCACCATCCGGTTACCGGCCGTTCCCGGTACTCGGGAGCTTAGACGTGCGTTGGGAGGAAACATGAGCGAGGTGCTGGACATCAGTGAAGTTGCGAAGGGCGTATTTTCACGGGCCAAGGAGATTCTTCAGCACGAGGGTTCTCTGTGCCCGGTGCGGTTGGTCCTGAACGCCTCCGGCCAACTTAAGGATGTACAAGAGGACCGGCAGAGAACGCAGAATGCGGCAGCCGTAGCCTTCTTCACCGTTTGCGAGACAAACTACCAGGCCTTTGAACCCCTCCGGCTGCCGCCGGGCGAGTCAGGCAAGATGCCGGAAGGGTGGATCAACGACAGCCAGCCGCACGACTGCCTTGACATGCGGATTGAAGTTCCAGGAGAGGGGCCAACGTGCATCGTCATTCCCTTTCAACGGTGCCCGGACGGCACCATCGAGTTTGGGCAGCAGTTGGAGGGACTGGAGGAATTCAAGGGTCCGCTGCCGCCCTCATGCGATGGGAACAAGGGGCCGGTGAATTGACCACAGACTTGGACTTTCGACTTTGCCGAGGAGAATACCTGACCGTGGACCCTCCCCACGAGAGGAGGGCGGCCGCTGAATACCCGTGTGCTGTTTTCGAGGTGTAGTGGGACATCCACTGATAACTTGGGGAGCCGACCACGCTCTCGCTGCCGCCGGTGTAGCCAAGGCGCACACCTCGGAATACAGCTTCCTGAGGTGGTCATCAGACATATCGAGAATAGGCTCGTACTGAATGCGCAGTTGAGCCAAAACCGGCCACTGCCGGGGCACACCACGACTCCCGTTTCTCTGCCCAAGGAAACCCCGAAGTTGATTGCGCGAAATCGCCCCGCACTAATGTTTGCTGAGCTTAGCAGCCATGCTCAGGAGCAGCTTGCGATTGGCGCTGGACATACCTTCGAACATCTTCACCAACCGCTTGACAGGTTTTCCCCAACTGACCTGCTCAGGTATCTTGGGCGCACTGGGTTTGCCCTCTTCATGGAACAAGAGCTGATACGGCTCGATCTCCAGTGCTTTTGCAAACTTCTCCAGGGTCAAAACGGAGGGGGCGGTGAAGCCGCCTTCTACACGAGATATGTAGGAACGCAAGAGACCAGACCGTCTTTCGATGTCACCTTGCGATAAGCCCTTTGCTTCGCGCAGTGCTCTTAATCTTTTTCCAAGTTCCATACAGTTATTAAATCAGAATTGTGCACAAGTGTCAATCACGCGCAGTTAATATCGTTTCCAACCTTTCACAATTAGTTAGAGGATGTTCTGCGGCTTGTGGAATCGGTGGGTTTGGTACGAAGACATATTCACAAGCCAGCACTGGACACAGTTCTGTTACTTCCCAGGATTCCGGTGTCAATAGCGGTGGCCGGTTGGGAACGGTCAAGAGTGCATGGCCACGGTCGTCGCCGATGGGCGACAGACTGACGTTACGAAGATCAATCGGCTTCAGTCATGCTGGCTTGCTGAAAGTCCACTCTCAATCAGGAGTGAAGTAGCGCAGCACCCGCTTTCTTGTCTCGGGGGCTTTGGTACCGTTTCCCGGTCACTCCGCATATTTGCAGGATGCGAAAGCTCCTTGAGCGTCGAAAGAATTCTCTTTAGATCATTGAAATCCCAGACGGGCTCGATGCAGGCCTCAGTAGGCCAGACGGTTCGTGGGTGTGCTGCTGTCCGGGTTTTGTCCGTAAACTGCTTTCGAATGCCGACTTTTCAGACCAAAACCGGAAGGCTGTAACCCAGGTTTTTCTTGGGGTTACTTGTAGCGATTTGGTTCGGTTGCGGGACTGAATTCCCCTCATAACCCAAAGGTCGCTGGTTCAAATCCAGCCCCCGCAACCATGGGCGCTTTTCGGCGAAACCGGGAAGCGCCCTTCTTGCTTCTAGTTACGGGTAGAGCCGCCATAGCTTCTTTAAGGGGCCACGTTGGCGGGCGAACCGGCAGGCACTAGACGTGAATCCGACTTATCATTCCCAATCCATTGTGTGTGCCCAGTACCCGCGTCGCGCACCAGAGCTTTTCGGGAAATCTTGGTCTGCTGCGGGCACTGTACCCCAGATGCCGGAAGGTTTGCGCAATTTGATTGTGTGTAATCAATCGTAAGTATGGGGTTCTGCAGTAGCAACCCTGGCCGGTGAATGGGAGGAAGCCTAGGTCGCGCAGTGTTCGCAATGGCTGCGCCATCCCATGCTCATCACAGAGCCAAGCTCGCAAATAAATCCTCTCATGTGTGCAATTTTTGGACAGACGGTCTCTGTCGAGTGTTATAATCTGCGTTCACGGACATGCTTAGGCGTGATCGCTGGGGTCGAATGGAGGCGACCAATGAACGCGTTAGTTGGTCGTTTCTTGAGGTTCTTACTCTTTGTCCTGGCAATGGTCGTGTTGTCTAACTTTGCGGGCTCGGCGCAGCTGTGGGCCGGTCCGCTGCTTCCCTGTACCTCTACCGCGCCTGGCTCGCACGGTATTAGGTCACAGGTCCCTTGTAAATCCTGATGTAGTGATAGCATTCCCAGGACCGAAAAAGACTAATCCTGGATAAAGCCGCAAAGGAGAACCCCCATGAAGCCAGAGAAATTTGTCAAAGCCATAGGAGCTGTCGCATTACTTGTGGCGATTGTTGTTGCGGCAATGTTGATCCGTTCGCCGCGTGTACAAGCCGGTCAGGATGGTGATGACGACCGCAACGGATCAAAGATTCAAATAGGTTTCGAGATAGCACCAGTCCCGCTGAATCTGGCCGGAAAGCAGCGGAGCTTGGTAGGATTAGGCAGCTACATTGTCAACGCTCAGAGTGACTGCAACGGCTGCCACAGCGCCGGCCCGCCTACCGAATTCACCGCTTCCGGAAACCCCTACCAACTCCCCCCAGTCTTCAGTGGGAAAAAGCAGGTGAATCCGGCGACCTACTTGGGTGGCGGCAGGGATTTCGGTCCGTATCCCGGTCCAACTTCGCTCCTCCATATCATCTCCCGCAATCTGACGCCGGATAAAACTGGGTTGGCTGAAGGGGGCCACACGTTTGCGGAGTTTGTTCAGATCATGAGGACAGGCACGGATTTGGATCATCTCCATCCGACCTGTACCGGCACCCCCACTGCGAGTTGCCTCACGTTCCCCTTCAACGGTGATCTTCTCCAGATCATGCCGTGGCCGGGTCTTCAAAACTTGACTGACCAGGACCTCCAAGCCATCTACGAGTATCTGAGCGCTATCCCCTGCATCGAAGGTCCGCCTGCGCCCAGTCCGCTGCACAACGATTGCTCTTGACACCGACTCCGAGGATCCTCTCCCGGTCTCCCCATTGCCTCGGGCACTGGGGAGATCCCTCTGTAAATCAATCGGCGGCCAATCTGCGGGGGACTCAGCCGGGAAAGCCGGAGAGAAACGCTCTAAGTGTCGATGGCCGTGCCGAGAAGTTGCTTCAACGCCTGAATGTACTCCGTCAACGCCTGACGCCCAGCGTCGGTCATGCGGTAGAGAGTCCGTGGCTTCCGGTTCACAAACTTCTTTTTCACTCGCACGTACCCGGCTTCTTCGAGCCTGGCGAGTTGCGCGCCCAGGTTGCCGTCCGTCGAGCCGGTCTTGTTGCGCAGCCAGGTGAACTCAGCCTCTTCCACGCCCGTGAGCAGCGAGAGCAACGCCAGGCGCAGCTTACCGTGAATTACGGGATTCAACTCCGGTAGGTCAGGCATGCGCTGTGCCCCGGTGCGACTTCGCGCTGGCCTCCTGAATCATTCCATAGACTCCGAAAGCAATCTGGCAGATAAAGATCGCTATGATAAAGACGACCGCAGCCTGGTTCCCCGTGACAAAAGATGCAGCTACGGCAGCCGCCCACCATATAACCGCGCAGCCAAACTGAACCTTCCAGCGCAGGATAAGAGCCGACGCCGCATTGGCCATGCCGAGCATGCCTGAAGCCACTGCAATGAACAGGTGCGGGTCGGTCAATTTACCGGCGATGCCGAGCGAAGGGAAGAGCAGGAACATCGAGACTCCCAGCGCAAGCCAGACTGAGCCGACCGCTCGGCCCAGGGTCGTCTCCGCCTCGCCACCTGTCTTGATGGAA
>JBELAJ010000678.1:0-4124 GCA_049508935.1 Terriglobia bacterium
CGGTTCTTGCGCTCGTCCATGTCGATGAAATCGACTACGATTATGCCGCCCAAATCGCGCAAGCGAACCTGCCGGACGATCTCGTTGACGGCCTCGAAGTTGGTTTTCAGAATGGTGTCTTCTAGCCTGTTTGTCTTGCCTACGTATTTGCCCGTGTTAACGTCAATGGCCACCAGGGCCTCGGTCTGGTTGATGACGATATATCCCCCGGACTTGAGCCACACTTTGGGCTTCAGCGCCTTTTCGATTTCCGCCTGAACTCCGAACTCCTCGAAGATGGGCGTCTCGCGGCTGTAAAGCTTGACCTTGCCGATCAAGGAAGGCTGGCGGTGATTCACAAAGTCCAACACCCGCTCGTACTGAAGTACATTGTCCACGCGCACACTTTTGAAATCCGGCGTGAGCGTATCGCGCAACACGCGCTGCACCAAATCGAGATCACGATGGATCAGCGCAGGGGCCTTCGCGCGCTCCGTTTTGCTTTTGATCTCATTCCAGAGAGCGGAGAGAAATTTGAGGTCCGCTTTCAGCTCTTCCTCGTCGCGGCCCTGGCCGGCGGTGCGCACAATGAACCCGCCCGTCAATGAGCCTTTGTTCTCGAGGATGATATTCCTCAAGCGGAGGCGCTCTTCTTCCGTTGAGATTTTCCGCGACACGCCGATGTGTTCGACCGTAGGCATGTAGACCAGGAAACGGCCCGGTAGCGCGACGTGAGAAGTAATGCGCGCGCCCTTCGTGCCCAGCGGTTCTTTGGAGATTTGGACAAGGATTTCCTGGCCTTCTTTCAGCAGCTTCGAAATCTGGACCGGCTGATTGTTGCCGGGCCGCGGCTCCCACCGGGACTCGCCACGACCCTGATACCCAGGCCCTCCCCGCCCTCTCCTGCCACGCCGGGGTGCGAATCGTGGACGTTGGTGGGGCTCCCGAAGGGTATATGTTCCCTCAGTCGGTGCCCCGGGGGGCTCGGCTGTTGCGGGCGGAATGGGAGGAACCTGCGGTTCCTGGCCGGGCGCGGGGGGAACTTCGGTGACAGTCTCGGCGGATTCCGAGGTCTCGGAAACGGATTCGGACTGAATCTCTTCCTTTGGCTCTCGGCCAGCGTCGGGAACGGCGGTCTCTTCCGCGATCCCCTCACCGGCCGCGCTGCCGGCTTCGGCTCCAGCTTCAACTTCCACTTCGACAGGCCGGACTTTTGAGTCTACTGACGGCGCGGAAGGCGAAAGCCCGATTCTTTCTTCGGCATTCGCTACAGCTCCCGCTTCTGCGCTAGTTCCGGATTCCTCGCTGAGGGTCGCAGGGACTTCCTCGACTGTTCGCAAGCCGGCTTCTGCGGCGCCTGCCGTCTCGATGGAAGGTACTGCGTCCGGCTGGTCAACTGGAACGCCGCTTGCCTCCGGCAACGCCAGCTCCGGGATCGCAAGTTCTCCGGTGGTCATCTCCGCGAAATTTCCGCCTTCAGCTTGATCGAGGACTTCACCCTCGGCCGCCTCAGCAGGGACAGCTTCCTGGCGTTCCGGCGCGACGTGGCCGTACTTCGCCAGGGATTCTCCCGGCAGAACCTCAAACGCGTGAGGAGCAGGCTCATCTTGCCGCGGGACAAACTTGTGCTCCGCGTGGCGATGCTCACCAAACTTTCGTCCCCGATGCCGAAAGCGGCGACCGCGCGGCTCAAAGCGACTGGGGTCATGCGTTTCGCCCACGGGTCCAGGTGAAGCAGGGGTTACGGCCGCGGCAGGAGCGACGGGCGTTTCAGATGTGGCTAATTCGGCGGGTTGAGCCTCAGGCACTTCAGCAGCCGCCGTAGCCACCGGCGCGGTCAAGCCATTCGGAGCTTGAGGTGTTGTCTCTTGGCTTTCCGGCTCGGCTGATGGCGCGGCGGCCGACGCTGCCTGTCCGGATTCTGAGTCGAAGCTGATCGCATTCGCTTCCGCTTCTTCGAGAACCTTGTCGTAATCTTCCTGGTCCTCAAAGAAGAAATCCGAAACGTAGAGGAAAGCATCTCGGTCGAGTCCGATGTCCACGAATGCTGATTGCATCCCCGGAAGTACCCGGCTGACACGGCCTTTGTAAATTCCCCCTACCAACCCGACATCCGTATCTCGCTCAAAATACACTTCCACCAACTGGTCGTCTTCCGTGACGGCCAACTTCGTCTCGTGAAGAGACGAAGAGATATACATCTCCTTTGACATGAAAACTCCTTTTTAGGGCCGGCGGGGGATCCATCCGTTTGCTATCGCGCTATTGCAGCGCCGTTGTAGCGCCGACCTTCAGGTCGGCATTTGTTGTGCTGACCTAAAGGTCAGCGCTACTCCGTCAGCGTTGTTCTACGGAGATCAACCCTCAGCTTCCCTGACCCGGTCCATTTACAGAGCTTTGAAGCTCTTCGGCGGTGGGACCGGGCCCAATCAATCTCATGGTTTTACTGTCGCGCCTCGAAGCGCGCAGCACTGCGGACCCGCCTTTTCCGCCACCTCCTGGCCCGAATGCAGCCAGTTCCAGAATCAATCTCGAGCCCCCAATATTCGTCCTCCCTGCCCAGCAGGGATCTGGATTCGCCACCACTCCCGGCGACCCCCGTTGTGCAGGGGCGACGATCACGCGAGCTTCTTAGGTGCTCGGCTGGGGCACTACCCGCGTCATACAGAACGTACCTAATTCACAAATCGCCTTGCTCGGACGTTCATAGCCACGCCCAAGCCAAGGAAAGTAAACAGCAGGGAAGACCCACCCTGGCTCATAAGCGGCAGCGGAATACCCGTCACCGGGAAGAGCCCGATCATCATCCCCGTGTTAATGGCAACCTGGAAAAACAATACCGACGCCAGTCCGACCAGCAGAAATGCCCCGGCACGGTCCGGCGCCATTTGCGCCCCGTCTAGCAGACGGAGCAACATCGCAAAATAGAGTAGCAAAACGATCAGCGTGCCGACGAATCCCTGCTCCTCTGCGAAGGCGGCGAAAATAGCATCTGCCTGCGAGACAGGGATGAAGCCCAGATGACTTTGGGTGCCATTTCCAATGCCTTTTCCCCGAAGGCCGCCTGAGCCGATAGCAATCTTGGTTTGGGTGACTTGGTAACTTGTGCCTTGCATGTTTTGAGAAGGGTGAAAGAAGGTCATGAACCTATCGCGCTGATAGGGCCGGAGGAAATGCCATCCCACCGGCAGGCACAGAACCCCTAAGAGCAGAAGCACCCCGACCTGCCGCCATTGAATGCCCGCCAGTAAGATACCGGCGCCGAGACTCGCGAAAAATGTCAAGGCGGTGCCAAGGTCGGGTTCTAAGGCCACCAGGACTGCCGGCACTGCCGCCACCAATCCCAGTTTGACCAAGTCGCCCCAGGTAGCGGACTTACCTCGCCTTTCGGCAAAATAGGCCGCTACACAGAATATTATAACCAATTTGACTATCTCTGACACTTGGAAAGTTAGTCCGGCAAACCGCAGCCACCGCTTGGTCTTGGCGATGGCATGGCCGGCCACCAGCAGTTCTCCCAGGACAAGCACGGACAAGATGTAGAGCCAGGGAGTTTGTTCCAAAAGGAAGTGGTAGTCGAGATGGCTAATGACTAGCGCCAGAACGATGCTGAGGATCAGCCAGTAGATCTGCTTTTTGTATTGGCCCTGGAGGGCGCCGTGCTCCGTGGTGCTGTAAATCTCGATGACCCCGATGATGGCGATAGCAACAGCCAGCGCCAGCAACAGCCAATCGACATCGCGAAATCGAAGCTTTTTGGTCATACTTCAGTGAACGGCTGTGCCGACCGCCGCTGGGGGAATCTGTACCTCACCGGCTTTACTCATCATCCGGTCGGGGTTCTGCGCTGGCGCCACCAGGGGTTTCTGTCCATTCTTCTTGTCGAAGTAGGCTTTGATCACCTCGCGCGCCACGGGCACCGCTACGGTGGAGTGTCCGCCATGAAACACGAGGGCCGACACCACGATCTCAGGTCGGCTGGCCGGGGCAAAACCGACGAACCAGGCGTTGGTCTTGAAGTTTGCGTTCTGCGCCGACTTCATGAGGTCCACGCTGGCCACCTGGGCGGTTCCAGTTTTGCCGCCAATGTCAATGCCAGGGCAGCGCGCCTCGATGCCTGTCCCTCCATCCTCATTGACGACACC
>JBELAJ010000679.1:0-4122 GCA_049508935.1 Terriglobia bacterium
GCCGCCGGCCCCCACGATGCCGATGCCGTGATCCATTCGCCGCGGCATTTCCGGTTTAAAGTCGAGATCCGGGTGAGCGCTGGACATGCTTCCTCCCATCGTGCCTGCTCTCGAGGGCAGGCGCAAGCCTGACTCCGCAAAAGCGCAGCCCTCTTCGGACGTCATGCAGGTGTACGACTCGATTCTACCGCATTCGTGCTCGCCTTATCGTGGCACGGCCATCTTGGCCGTGAATCGGCACGGGCAGGATGCCCCGTGCCACAGCGGGCGGGACGCCCGCACCACGCCTCATTCGCGCACCTCCTGTGCCTCCGATGCTCTGTTTTCTATAACATTCTCGCTTTGTTCCGGCGATTTTGATGTTTCGAGCGCGTTTTCATCTTTCTGACTTTCTGTCTGAGTAGCGCTGGCCTTCAGGCCAGCATCTGCCGAACTGAAGTTCGGCGCTACTTGCGCACCGTCGAGCCCCATCAGCTTACTCAGTTCCTCGGCTTCCCGGTCACTCGACTCATTGTCGGGAGGTCCGTCGTCCGGTTCCGTAGGGGCGGTCCGCGAACCGCCCCTACACTGCTTGGCATATTCTTTGCGCATGGTCAGGAGAATTCTCACCTTGCGATCGATCGCCCGGTCGAGCGTCATTTCCAGGCGCAGCACCATGTTCGCAGTCTCGTCCTCCGGAACCAGGCACGCGTCCCGCTCAATCGCGTCCTTCTCCTCCTGGGCCTTCATCTCGTCCGCGAACTCCGCCTCCACCGCCGCGATCTCCTCCTCCAGCAGGCGCTCCAGTTCCTGGTAGCGGGCCTCCACCCCCGCCTCTCCCCCGAAGCTCTCCTTCACATACTTGTCTAGCTCTGCCTGGTCCTGCTTCTGTTCGAAGTACGCCCGGTTGATGAAGAGCAAGAGCAGGTGGCCGATCTGCCGGGGCCGCCACCCCAACTCTCCCTGGTAATAGCTTTCGATCTGGTTCTGCTGGGCGAGCGTGAAGACCCGCCGCCGCACTTGCTCGCGGATCACCCCCCAAAGCGAAATCAGCATGCGCAGCCGCACCAAGGGGTGTGTGGGCTTGGGCAGGCCGAGCGCCACCGCCTCGCACTGGGAGGGTTCAAAGGTAACGTCAGCGAGGGCCCGGGCGAGCCCGCGCCGCCGCTCTTCGACCTCCTTGAGAGCCTCCCGCATCAGCCCCGTCTCCATGCGCTCGATTCGCTCGCGCCGCCAGTAGAGCCTGGCCAGGTCCTCGATCTGCCGGTCCCAGAGCGCGTCGCCCGGCCCGTAAGCCGTCGCGAGTTCCCGTTTCAGAGCCGCGAACCGCTCGGGATCTTCCCCCAGCGCCCGCATGACGGCAGCCTCGTTTTCGGCCGCCGCATCACACCCGTGCTTCAGAGCGTTCATTCGCATGCGCTCTTTTCCGGCCTCGCTGCGAGGTCCGGTGGACTGCTGCGCATTGTGCCGGGCGGCGTCGACACGACGGGGAGTAAGACAGGTAGCTCTGCGTAAAGACATAGTATTCTCCATCGTCAGGAAAGTTCGGGGGCAGGGGCGGCAGAGGAACCGTCCCCACAAAAGGTGAGACAGACGTTCACAGACTCTAGAAGCTACCACATGGGTAGTCACTTGTCAAGTGGCAAACTGGTAAATAACTGGGCGTGGCACGGCCATGTTGGCCGTGAGTGGTCACGGGCGGGACGCCCGTGCCACTCACTCCAGCGGGCCTCAGGCCAGCTTGTCGAGATCTGCTTGCACGGCGTCGCGCTCGCGCGGCATCCGGAGCGCGGTGAAGATTTCCAGCGCTGCTTGGAACTTTGCTTTGGCGGCCCCCAGGTCCTCCTGTGCCTGCGCGACTAAGCCCCAGTGCCAATAACAGTAGCCGAGGCCACTTTTCCGGTTCAGCTCCAGGCAAAGCTTCTCGGCTTTCTGCAAAAGCTGTACGGCCTCGTCATACCGCTTCCACTCCTTCAGGATCAGCGCCTGGTTGCCGTAGCTAGCGCTCAACCCGACCTTGTCGCCCAGTTCCAGGCAGAGGGCTTCTTCTTTTTTGTGCAGGGCCATGGCCTCTTCCAGCCGCCCCCAGACCTTCAGGATCAGCGCCTGGTTGCCGTAGCTACGCTGCAACCCGTCCTTGTCGCCCAGTTCGAGGCAGAGGGCTTCTTCTTTCTTGTGCAGGGCCAGGGCCTCGTCCAGGCGCCCCCAGGCCTGCAGGATCACCGCCTGGTTGCCGGAAAATGCGCTGACGCTTCCACTTGGCCTCATTTTCAACTCGCTCGGCCCATGTGTTCTCCTGGAGTTTCAGGTAGCGCATGGCGGCTTCGGGTTCGCCTAGCCGGTAAGCAGACTGGAAACCCCAGTCAGCCAGGGACGACACGCGTTCTATGGCGCCATCGTCCGCTAAGAACTCAAGAGCGGGCATGAGCTCGACAAAACATTCGACGTACTTCTTCCACTCCCACTTGGACTCCCAGTCTTGGAATAATCGCTCCAGCGCCGCCACATGGCGCTGCCTGAGATCGTCGAGCGTGGCAACCCCATCCTGGGCAGACGTGCCACTACGCAGTTGCTCGCGCAGAAGGGCGTGCAACTGGAAGCGCTGCCGGTCGCGGTCCTGCACGCGCAGCAGGGACGCGTTCACCAAGCGGTCGCGCGACTCTCTGCCCAGCGCCTCAGTCAGGCCCGAGATTTCGACGGCCAGGGGCAGCCAGAAGCTCTCCGGCGCGCACACGGCGGCGGCGAAGAGCAACTTCCGTTCCTGTTCACGCTGTGCCGCGATGGCGCGCTCGAACAAAGCGGGAACGTCGTGCACTTGGTTCCTCAGCACATCGAGCCGGAGGGCAAACGCCGCCTCATCGAGCGGATCGTATTTATGCTTCAACAGGTCGGCGGCCACCACCACGGCTATGGGCAGCCGCTCGACGCGCCGGGCGAAACTCAACAACGCCTCGCGATGCTGCGCGGCGGCGGCGCTTCCCAGGTGCAAGGCGAAGATCGACTCCGCTTCGGCCTCGGAAAAACTCTCTAACTCCTCCACCGCGTCCGCCGCCACCCATGACCAGTCGCTTCGCCGGGAAGTAAAGAGGACCGAGCAGGGCGGGTCGGGGATCAGCCCGGCCACGTCCTCATTCCAGACGTCGTCGAGCACCAGAAGCGAGCGCCGCGCTTTCAGCCAGTCGACGGCCGCCTGGATCTGGCGCTCGGGAGCGAGCGTGCCAACCTCGAGCTTCAGGCGGCGGGCGAGTTCGACCCCAATCTCTTCCGCCGTCCGCTGGCCGCAGGTTTGAAAGGCCACGACATCAAAGGCTCCCTGAGTTTGCCAAGCAAACTTGAGCGCCAGGGTGGATTTGCCGCAGCCCGGCTCGCCGTGGAGCAGGAATTTGGCCGGCTTCTCCACCAGCGCCGTGTGCAGCCGTTCGAGGTAGGCGATGCGGCCGACGAAGCCCTGCGGCTCATAGTCGAGGAACGCCGCCGCGGCGCGAGTCTCGGCGAAGCGGCGCATGTCGCGCAGCCGCTTGGCCCATGCGACGGCCTCCCTGAGGCCCTTTTCCTGATCCGCGCGAGCGTCAATGTAGACTTTGGCCCGCAGGAGTTCAGGAAGGTCGCATTGCTTCAGCCAGAGGACGCACAGGCGAGTGCGCGACTCGTTCACCTCGCGTGCCAAAATCGAGGTCCACTCGACCCGAGTCCACGCTGACTTGGCTGCCTCGGGCGAAAACACCAACAGCGCCAGGTCGGAATCGCGCAAGCCTTCGTCGATCCTGGCGACAAAGTTGTCGCCAGAATCGATGTCAACCTCGCAGCGCCAGGGGGTGATGCCCTCGGCCTCGAGGGCGGCGGCGAGCCTCTCCACAAACGCCGCGTCCTTCGTGCTGTGGGAAAGGAAAACCCTCATGTATGGGAGAAGAATATGCCGGATTTATCGGGCGTGCAACAGCTACTGACGTGGCACGGCCATCTTGGCCGTGACTGATCACGGGCGGGACGCCCGTGCCACTTTTCCTCAGCTCTTCACAATTTCTTAATGGTGCAACGGTCGATGAAGTCCCAATCGAAATCGACTCCGGTCCCCGGCGTTTGCGGAGGATGGGCGTAACCTTCGGCGTCAATCTGCAACTTGTTCTTCATGCCGAATTCCAT
>JBELAJ010000068.1:0-21847 GCA_049508935.1 Terriglobia bacterium
GTCAGAGCCGCGATTCCTTGGGCCCACCGGCCGCCACCCATCTCGCGCGCCAGCCACCCCGTGAGGAAGATCAGCCCTGCATGCGCCAGCGCCGGATACAGCCGAAGCGCAAAGAGCGACTCACCCAGCAGGGCTCGGGACAGCCACGCGATGAACGGCACAAGCGGTGGGTGGTCCACGTAGCCCCACGCCAGATGGTCGGCGCAGGCGTAGAAGTATAGCTCGTCGCCGTGAAAGCCGTACCGCCGGTTGAACAGGAAGTGGAGCACCAGCTCGACGCCGGCCAGCGCCGCCAAGAGTTGAATGTCTCCCTTCCTCGTGTGCTCGTCGTCACTCTGCGTCACCGCCGCTTCGCCCATCTGATCCACTCCACCCTCCCGAGCCGCGCTGGCATCTTACCTCTTTCGCTTGCACGAGAAAACTGGTTCTCTTAGCCGGGCTCGTGGGAAGGCGATTCCAACTGAGGCAACGGGCCGGGATCAGATGCTGCGCAGTTATGAGTATGAGCTCTTCGTCCCAATGGTCGTCGGCTGGGTTTCTCTTGCCAGTCCGAGTCCTTTTTGGCCTAAGACGAGAGTAGAATGGTGATCGATGACGAAGAGTGTCGATTCATACCGGTTCCTCGAGGGAATCAGCAGGCGAGTGATGAAACATTGGACCTCGCTCGCCGCACCGCGAGAAATTCCCTGGACTCCTTTGCCCAAGCCTTTGTCTCAATGCGCCGTCGCGCTTTTGAGTTCAGCCGCGGTTGCGCTCAAGACCGATCGGCCGTTCGATCAAAAGATAGAACGGCGGGACCCCTGGTTCTCCGATCCGTCGTATCGCATTCTTCCCCGATCAACTTCGGCCGGCGAAGTGCGCGTGTACCACCGGCACATCAATCCCCGCTTTGCGGAGCAGGATCTCAACTGCGTAATACCCATCGAGCGATTGAATGAACTCGAAGCCCTCGGTGAGGTCGGGCGCTCAGCTCCGTCGCACTATTCCTACATGGGCTACACCCTGCGTCCCGAAGACTTGCTGGCGCAGGCCGTGCCGGACATCATCCGTCATCTCCGCCAGGAGCAGGTGGACGCCGTAGTGCTGGTCCCGGTTTGACCGGTATGCTGCTGGTCCGTGGGGCTGGTTCAACGTGAGATCGAAAGCGCAGGGTTCAGCACGATTTCGCTTTCCATGATGCCGGATCTGACCGCGAGCGTGGGGGTGCCACGAATAGCGGCGATCGAGCACCCGTTCGGGCTGACCTTGGGGTTGCCGGGGGATGTGGAACGCCAAATCGAAGTGCTGCGTAGTAGTTTGCGGGCGCTGGAAGAGATCTCCCAGCCTGGCGGTGTGGTGTATCTGCCGTTCGAGTGGAAGGCCACGGAAAAGGTCAAAATGTACCCGCCGGAGTCACCTCCCATAGTGCAGTATCTCCGTCGGCATCCCTGGTACTTCCCGAGGTTTTTGAACCGCGCTCCGCCCGAAACCCGTGCCGTCTAAGCAAGACAGCGCGCAGTCACCAAGGTGATGTCATCCGCCAACTCGCTGCAGCTGAACCTCTCTGGACGGTTTCCAGAAGCCGGCGCAGAGTCCCGCGTGTCATTGGAAGTCGTGGGCGCACGCCGGATTTCTGGGTTAGCCCAGCCTCTGGGAAATGGTTGTTTGGGGGCCACTAATCTATTGATCGCCGTTCAGGAGGAGCCGGCCATACCGCCAGGTGAGTCACCAGCATTCCCCGCTTTCGCGGATCCTGCGCCAGCCCTGCGCCGCGCCGCTCTGCTCTGATGCGCCAGCGGTCGAACTCCAGGCAGTATTTGACCAATTCCTTGGCAGCATTCTCTTGAGCGTAGGAGTGCTCGGGAGATAAATCAGGATAAGAACTGAACTCCATATCAACCTCCACGGGGAAGAAGCACTATACCACTTTGGCCGAGACTCAAATGCTCCAGCGGGTGGAGGGTATCAGGCTTTTGTGACTCCTTGGCACGGAAACGGAATTTACGTCAATGTCGCCCCGCCCGAGTGACGAACGGGTGCACGGCGGTTCGCATCCAGACCCGGAACCGGCTTAGCGAAGCACGCCGATCAGGTTAGGATCGGTGTTCACGCTTATTCCTGCCGCAGGACGATGTTCGGATCGACTTGCGAGGCGCGTCGTGCCGGTATGTAAGTGCCCAGCGCCGCGATGGCCAGAAGGGACACGGTAACGGGCACGATAAGAGGGAGGTAAAAGCCATGGCCGCCGGGCAATGCCGCCGTCAGCTTACTCGCGGCCAGGCTGAGTAGCAGGCCGATCGCGACTCCGCTCGTGGCCAGCACCATGCCCTGCCGGAGCACCATCTTAACTACCGCGGATGGGTCAGCCCCGATCGCCATACGGATCCCGATCTCGCGATGCCGCAAGCTTACTGAGTAGCTCATCAAACCGTAGAGGCCGACCAGAGCCAGCACCAACCCGAGAAAACCCAATCCCCCGATGATTTCACGAATTATATCCATCCGTTGTTTCACGGTCAGGTCGTAGATGTCCTGCATGGAACGCACGGCGAAAATCGGCTGGTTGGCATCCAAGCGGCGGACCAGGTCTCGCAACCGGCCGGCCTCTTCGGCCGGTGGTCCCTGGGTTTCAAGCATCAAGGTCAGGGCAGCAGTGGGGTTCTGGGCCAAGGGCAAGTAGAGGTACCCCTGAGGCGCTTCGATAGGGTTAAGGTAAGTGCTCTGCTTCGCCACCCCGACAATCTCGGCGAAGGGACCGTCCGAGCCATTCAGTCTCAGGCGTTTTCCGATCGCGTCTTGATTCGGGTAGTAATCCCGGACAAACTGCTCATTGACAATCACCGCGCGCGGGGTATCCGCACGATCGCTCGGGAGGAAATCGCGGCCTCGCACGATGGGCACTCCCATGGTGCGGAAGTAGCCCTCGCTGACGACATTCGAAAGCAAGCTGACCGCCTCTGTGCCGCTGGGCAACCGGACGCCTTCCGGGATGACGCGCGTCGAATGAATGCCCCCAAACTGCGACTGTGCCGCAGTTTGAATCATGGGTACGGCCTGAGAGAGTGCCGCGGACTTCACACCGGCAAGGATCCGAGCCTGGTCCAGCAACTGCAGGTAGAATTCCCTGGTTTGCTCCATCGAATCGCGAGCCAGCGTGGGGTTAAAGCCGGCGGTGAGAACATCGCTCGAATGGAAACCTAGCGGGGAGGAGAGAAGAACCGAAGCGCCACGAAAAATCTGCGTGGCGAAGACCAGCAGCAGAAGCGAACCCGCCACCTGCACGATCACCAGGGCATTCCTCCCCAGGAATCGGCGGTGCTTGCTGGGAGCGGCGCCTCCGGACTTTAAAGCCGTAAGCAGGTCCGGCTTGGTGCTTTCGAGCGCCGGGGCCAGCCCGAACAAGATGGCGCTGGCCAGGGAAACCAAAAACACGAACAGCAATGCCCGTGCGTCAAGCTGGAAATCGAGCACTACAGGCATGTCGCTCGGGATGCGGAATCGGGAAAACAGATTCGCGCACCCTTCGGCGATAAGTAGTCCCAGCGCGCCGCCCAGGAGCGCAATCAGCAAGCTCTCCGTCAGCAGCAGCCGGATCAGCCGGACCCGACCCGCTCCCACCGCCAGCCGCACGGCGATCTCGCGGGAACGGGAGGTAGCACGGCTCAGCATCAGGTTCATGATGTTGGCGCAAGCGATGAGCAACACCACTCCGGCCAGCGCCATCATCAAGAGGAAGGCAAGGGCTGGCACCGAATACTGCTCGATCTGGGTTTGCCAGTATGTCCCAACCTCGAGCGAGCAGGTGCGATTGGTCGCTGGGTAGGCCTGGGCGAGTTGCTGGCTGATAACTGTCGCTTCCGCCGCGGCTTGCCTGACACTTACCCCCGGCTTCAGCCGTCCCTGAACCCTCAAAACTCGCAGCCCGCGCGTTTCCAGTTCGTTCGCCTGGGAACTGCCCGCTAGCGCTGGCTGCATCGCCAGCGGAACATACAGGTCAGCGCGTATCCAGACCATTGGCCCTTTGAACGGTTCCGGCGCCACTCCCACCACGGTAAAAGGGAGGCCGTTGAGGAAGATACTCTTGCCGATAACGTCAGGGCTCGAGGCAAATTCGGTTTCCCAAAAATCATGGCTGAGCACAACCACGGCATCGCGCCCCGGCACTTCGTCCTCATCCGCACGGAAGCTGCGCCCCAGTGCCGGAGACACACCCAGAACACTGAAGAAGTTCCCGCTCACCAGCGCGCCGTATTTCATCTTCGGCAGCGTGGTTTTGTCGGGGGCGACGCCGAACGGGAAATATTGCGACGCAGCGAGGCCTGCGAAGGATTTGCTCTTTCTCTGCAAGTCAATGAAATCCGGGTAGGACAGTCCGGCTTGCTGGTATATGCCATTGCTTTCTCCGCGCAACAGCGCCTGGACAACAACGACGCCGGAGGCATGCGGAACAGGCAAAGGCCGCAGGAGCAAGTACTCGGCCATGCTGAAAATGGCGCCGTTGGCTCCAATTCCCAAGGCCAGGGACAAAACAGCCACCACGGCGAATCCGGGATTGTGCTGAAAGTTACGCACCACGAAGCGTAGGTCGGCGAGCATACTGTGGGCGCGAGCAATTCTGCTGCCACGCGTGGTTATCTGTATCTGGTTGAATAATCTCAGCGGGCGTAACAGTGCCTCAACATTGGATGCCCGCATTTGCGGCGGAATCTTTCGAAAATGAGACGGAAGTCAATGCGGCACTCGGGCCGACGCAATGACAAGTTGTCCAGAACTTTAGGTGGCGACGAGCTCCGCTGCCTGGTGGAAGGCGAGGTATTCTGCGGCCTGATCCCTGCCCATATACCGTGCCAGAAGCTTCGGGTCAGTTTGGCCGAGGTCAACCAGCACGAGTGCGTCAAGCACATTGCTGAAACTCGGGTCCACGTTAAAATCCAGAACCTTCCCACCTAGTTTGAGATAATGCTTGATGAGGATGGGAATCCCTGCGCAGTTCGGTTCAATGTCGGAGATTATTGTGGACAGTTCGTCGAGATTGTCTCCGATCAGTTCAAGGGTCTGCCTCGGAAGGGCTCGATCTCTCGATGGGCGAAATGGAGTTCTGGGCTTGACAGCTCCCGATAGACTGCTGAGACCGTAGTGGGATCGCAGGAACGACACCATGAGCTGTTGCGAAAGGGGCTGGTATCGGTCGCTGATGCTTACGGCGCCAAAAAGGACTCGGTACCTGGGATTATTAGCAGCGAAGTTGGCGATACCTTTCCACAGCAAGGGAAGCGCTCCCAGGCTGCGTTGGTATTCAGGGCGGACGAAGGATCTTCCCATCTCGAGCGCGCAGGAGATTTGCTCCTGGAAGCCGGGAGCGAACTCGAACAAAGTGCTGGTGTAAAGCCCCTGCAAGCCGGAAACAGGCAGAATCTCGTCTGCGGGACCCAATCGGTAGGCGCCCACCAGTTCCGCGGCGCTCGGATTCCACAAGAAAAGGTGAATATAGCTGGAGTCGAATTCATCCAAATCGCGTGATTTTCCAGTGCCTTCACCTACCGCGCGGAATGTGCTTTCCCTCAATCTCCCAATCTCCTGCAAGGTCAGCGGGATCTGGTCCGCTCGCGCATAATATGCCGCCAATTCGCCACTTGCTGCGAGTCGCTGCGCAGACGGCAGGCTTTCGATCTCCTCCGCCAACTTCGAGCCAGGAATCGCTGGGGCGACCGGCGCCTGGGTAGCCTTCCGAAGTCTGTGCGGCCACAGGCGCTGGAGCGGTTCGTTGCTCGGTGCGTTGTCTGTTGCCAGGGCATAAGTCCGGTGGCGAAGGTACTGTATCAACTCGCGGCCGGGCTTACATGCCGCCAGCCGATCAAAGGCTATGGGGCTTCCAATTCTCACTCCGATGGTCTTGTCGCGTTTATTCAGGAACTCGTGCGGGAGCAGCACGGTCCGCAGGCGCGGGTGAACAAGCCCCAGAACCTGGAAGGCAAGCCCGTTCGCGCCGCTGAAGAAGACCGGTAAAGCGCTGGCGCCTGTGGCACGGATGATCCGTGCAATCGAGTCGTTCCACTCAGGATCGGTCACGCTACGGGACGGGAGATCGATGTGGGAAACTTCTCCTGCCGGGAACGCGGCCAGCATGCCGCCCTGCTTCAGCCAAGTCAGCGCTTCCCGCAGCCCCCTCACGTTAGCATAGGTGGAAACCTGGCGCGCGAAGGGGTCCACCAGTATGAAAAGGTCCCGCAGTTCCGGAATACCCCCTAAGAGGAAGTTCGCCATCACTTTTACGTCGGGCCGCACAGAGCGGAGGACCGTGGCCAGAATGATGCCCTCGACAGCTCCGAAGGGATGATTGGCGGTCACAACCACCGGACCATGCGCTGGGATACGAGCCAGGTCGCTGGACGGTACCTCGTAATGAACTCCCAGTTCCTCGAGGACTTTTTCATGGAAGGCCCGGCCGCCTTCGAGGTGGAGAGCCCGGTCGTAAAGAGCTCTAAGCTGGTCGAAAAGGAGAACACGCTCCAGCGCCCCGCTGACCGTCGGCAACAACTTCGGCGGAGTGGTGGACTCCCACCGAAAGCTGAGTTTCAGGATGTGCTCGTGGCGGCTGGACTCGGTTTGCATCTGTGACCTCCCCCTGGAAGGGCTTTTGCGATGCCGCTCCCAGTTCTCCGTTCTCGAACGACACGGCTAGCTCAAGCGAGAGTCTAAAAGGAATAGTTGAAGGCCATATGAAGGAACGAAGAAGTGTAAGTGAAGTTGCTTAGTTCGCAATCTGCTATTCACAACGCAGGGCGACCGTTGGCTCCACCTGGGTTGCGCGCCGCGCCGGAAGGTAACATGCAGCAAGCGCCACCAGGCAGAGCAGAAGCGTGACGCCCGCGTAGGTGAGCAGGTCCGTCGCCGTGACACCGAAAAGCCACGTGTGCAGGAAGCGCGTCACCGCCAACGACAGCACGAGTCCTATGCCCAAGCCGATCAGCGTTAACTGGAGACCCTGGCCCAGCACCAGGCGAAAGACATCGGCCCGCTCTGCGCCCAGCGCCATCCGAATGCCAATTTCATGTGACCGCTGGCGTGTCGAATAGGCGACCACTCCGTAGATTCCCACCCCCGCCAGCACCAGGGCGAGCAATCCGAAAACGCCCACAAAGGTCCCGGCAATCCGTTCGACGGTGCTCGCGAGGTCGATGATTGACTTAAAGCTCATCACATTATAGAGCGGCAGATCGGCATTCAGTTCATGCACGGTTCTCTCGAGTGCCGAGGCGAAGGCTGCGGGATTACCTGAAACCCGCGCGAAAATCACCGCGTCGTGATAGAAATCTTGGAGCAGCGGCAAGTAGATCATGGGTTGCGGAGCCTCGTTCAAACGCTGGTAATTACAGTTCTTCGCCACGCCGACCACGGTCAACGGGTCGTCTGCCAGCCCTAATCGCTTACCCAGCGCGTCCTCATACGGCCAGAAACGGTCCACGAAAGCCTGATTGACGATGACCACTGACTGTGATCCGGCGGCGTCCTGCGGCGTAAAGTCGCGTCCCGCAACAAGCGGAATGCGCAGCGTGCGAAGGTAGTTCGGACCAACATTGGCGCGCATGATGTCCATCTGTTCATGAGGCCGGGGCACATAACCTTCCGGCTCGACGGTTGCGCTGTGGTGCCCGGTGCCCAGGGGCACCCAATTGGCCAAGGTCACAGACTCCACGCCAGGGAGGGCTTCGAGTTTAGCGATGAGTTGCCGATCGAACGCGATTCCGGCCTCTCTTGAGTAGCCAAAAGGGAGGAGGTCGAAGGAAGTCAGCAGCACGTGGTTTGGGTCGAAGCCAGTGTCGAATCTCTGCGCAGCCCGAAAACTGCGAATGAGCAGCCCGGCGCAAATCAGGAGGACCAGCGAAAGCGAGATTTGCGCTACGACCAGTCCGCGCGCGAGAAACGACTTGTGGAGTCCACCCGATACGGTGCCTGCTTCCTCCTTGAGCACAGCGGCCGGCGCGAGTCGGGACGAGCGAAGCGCCGGCAGAATGCCGAAGATCAGGCTGGTTAGAACCGAGATGACCAGCGTCACCAGGAGCACAGCGCGGTCGGCGCGGATATCAATCGAGATGGGGATGCTGGTGGGCGGGATGAACCCCGCGAACGCTCCGGAAGTCCAGACGGTGAGCAGCATGGCGCAGGACCCGCTAGCCAGGGCCAGCAGAAGGCTCTCAACCAGGAACTGGCGCACCAAGCGCCCACGGCCCGCGCCTATCGACAAGCGTATGGCAATCTCCCGCCGTCGTCCGACGCCGCGCACCAGCAGCAAATTCGCCACATTCGCGCAGGCCAGCAGCAGCAAGACGCCCGCTAGCGCCTGCAACATCGGCAGGAGAGTCGAAGCGACGGAGTTCAGCCCAAAAGGAGAACGCCAGAGCGGATCCAGAGTGACATCGTTCGGCCCCTCATGCGACTCGGGATACTGCTTGACGATCTGCTGCATCAGCACGTTCATCTCTTCCTGAGCCTGCCGGCGCGCCACGCCTGGCTTGAGCCTTCCGTACACATTGAGCCAGGAAGTTTCGCGCATATACAGCCGGCGCCAGCCGGCGGAGAGCACCGGATCCATGACCAGGGGAATGTAGAGGTCCGGACTCAACCCGGTCATGCTTCCCTGAAAATCGGCAGGGGTGACTCCGACGATGGTAAGCGGATGTTGGTTAATATCCATGGTTCGACCGATTACGGAAGCACTCTGGCCGAAATGGCTCTGCCATAGCCCGTAGCTGATGACTACCACCGGGGCGCCTTCTGGCTTCAGTTCTTCCGCGGGCAGGAAGCCGCGGCCGAGAATGGGCCGCACGCCAAGCACGTCAAAGTAGTTGGCAGAAACCAGGAAGCCCAGGAGGCGTTCCGGCTTGCCAGTGCCGGTTAAGGCCAGTGAATCGCCAATGTGATAACCAAGCAGGCCGGAAAAGCTATGGTTCCTCTCCCGCAGATCTTTATAGTCATCGTAGGAGAATGGAGGATTGGGGTCTAAGCGAACTCCCCGCGTGAACGACACGAGTTCGACGCTGCGCCTGACCCCTGGAAGGGGGTTGAGCAGTGTCGAGTTAATCCAACTGAAAATCGTGCTGTTCGCCCCGATGCCCAGCGCCAGCGTCAG
Organism: Terriglobia bacterium; assembly: GCA_049508935.1. Classification (GTDB taxonomy): domain Bacteria; phylum Acidobacteriota; class Terriglobia; order UBA7540; family UBA7540; genus CAVROP01. Next base: position 9,110 of record JBELAJ010000068.1, read on the forward strand.
AACAGCCACTGCCACAAAGCCGGGAGTTTTTGACAGCACGCGAACGCCGTACCTGAGGTCCTGAAGGAATGTGTTCATCTTATTACTCGTAAGCCGTCGGCTCCCAGCCATCGACTGTCAGCCGACCGATATTATGAATCTCGAAAAACCATCCGCTACTTTCTGAAACTCGCCGTGTAGTTCTTGCCGCCGCCGTAGACTTTTTCAAAGCGAAATCCCACGCCTTCCACTAGCTTCCGGGCGTCCGGCAGGGCGATGAAATCCGGATCGCCGGGCTGTTCGGTCAGGGACAGCAGACCTTGATGCCGGAGCACTCGATAGATATCCAGTAGGCAGGACGCTGGGTCCGGCACCTCACCCAGGACGGCTACAAGAAACACGCAATCCCATGCGCCGCTGGAAAGCGGAAGCGAGGTGCCGTTGGCCTGCACGAATCCCGTGTTCCGGATTCCGGCTTCTGCGAGCTTTCCCCGTGCTTTTCGGAGCATCTCAGGTTGCAAGTCAGCCAGCAAAAGATATCCTTTGGAAACCCGTCGGGCCACAGCCCTGCTGAAATAACCCGGGCCTGGGCCTAATTCGAGTACCCGCGATGTCTCGTTGAGTTCCAACCGGTCGGCCAATCGTTCCGGGGAAAGGATGAACCGTCGGAGACTGAACTCCAGCAGGAATCCGAGTTGGTGCGGGCAGGTACCGCGGCCGAAGCCTCGCTGCAAGATATCTTTCAACTCTGCCCAGCGCATGTTGTCTCCTGGTTTGGGTACTTCTTCTCGCGCAGCCATAGCGCAAAAATGCTCCACAAAACTACCAGCACGGCGATCGAGAGCAAACTCCCCTCGGGGCCGACGCTTCCGCCTGTCAGCCAGGCGGGGCCGGAAAAGGTCGGATTGAACAGATGACCTTTGGCCGCCAAGCCGCTGTCGGACACGCCATAAAAATACGTCTGGCCCCAGTTCCAGGCGGCGTGAAATCCGATGGGCATCCAAAGATCCCCCGTCCGGCGCAAAAGGAGGCAGAAAAGGAGACCTGTGGCGCCGGCCTCGGCCGCACCGATCCAACTCTCACCCGGAGTGCCGCGGTGTATCAGGCCGAAAAAGGTCGACAACAGAATCGCTGAAGGCCAAAAGGTCATGCCCGTGGTCAGCGTGAAAAGCGCATAACCGCGAAAGAAGAATTCCTCGAAAAGGCCGACGAAAAGAAATGCCAGGCCCCACTGCAACGCGTACTCGTACGCCTCAAAGCCATGCAGACCGATCGTTCCGAAACGGAAAACGCCTGCGAGCCGCATGCTGCCCAGCAACACCGTGATGGCTGCGAAGCCAAACAGAATTCCCAGCCAAAATTGGCTTCGAAAGGCCCGCCGCACCGGCAAGCCATAATCCGCAATTCGACGATGCTCAATTCTCGACATCACCCAACTGGCGAAAAGGATGACGAGGAATGCTACGCCTTCATCGTGGAGCAAGGATAAAGGTTCCAGGGGCCCTGTAGGCGGTTTCACATGAAAGAATGTTCGAGCGATGAAACTCAGGCCGGCGATGAACGCAACCACGATGGCCAAGAATATTGCGAGGCGCCAGCCGGCTCGGATGCCGCCCCGGCCGACGAAGGCTTTGGCGATGAACCGTTCGAGAGCCTTCGGCCGTCGTTGCGGCTCCGAAGGAAGTGGGTACAACGGTTCAGGCGTGGATAACTGAGATGGAGATTCGGGACTTCTTTCGTTCAAGGTTGTCGATTATCTCTCCCCGTTCGATGCGGCATGGACGAAGCTTTGGGATTACCTCCCCGTCCTCCTCAGTGACTCTGGCCGACGTTGGGAAACCGTTTCCCTAAACACAAGAACGATTCATCCAAGTTGTGCTCCCCTGATTCGTTTACACCTGACCGTATAGGTTATGTACACCACGCCCCCGAGGACGAGCATCCCAAGTTCCAGCGCTGTGGCTTTGACCGCGCTAATGGAGTTGTACAAGCCGAGCCCTACCTTGGGCGAGCCGGCGAAAAGGAGCGGCAGGTCCGGCGGTAGAGAATGTCCAAAGCTCCATTGCCACGAACGCCAAGAAAAACTGGAAAAGGGGATGGGATGGGAAACAAAGTCCAGCAGCCAATGGCTGAAGACCACGAGTCCGACAACCACGCCTGCACGCACATAGTGGAAGATACGCGCAACAAGGACAGCGGCCGCCACAGACCAGATCGCTGACATGAAGAGACCATGAGACCAGGGAATTCCTGCCTTGACGCCCTCGGTGCCTGCCCATCCGAAAGCCATGGCTAAAACATCGAGTATCATCGTGGCCAATAACAAAACGCCAAGTGGCACTTTCGGAGCCGCTGGTTTGGCCGCCAGTCCCACCGCACAGTGTCCAAATATGCCCATTATTTCCTCTCCGCGTGTGTCAGGCCCGAGCCCTCCGTTCGGCCCAGCGAACCGCCGCTGCGGGCAACACCATCATCAACCCAGCAGAGACATAGATGGCCTCAAGCCACCAGAATTGCGGCGCGAATGCCACCGGAGGCAGGATCAGCTGCTCGCCGACAAGCCATCCCAACAGAATCCCGCCAGCCACGCATGACAATAGTGTGCCCGCATCCCGCTCGCAGAGAGTGGCAAACATGGCTCCCGTCGCACTTCCGCCAACCACTACCGCCAGGATCAAGCCGGGAATCAGATAACCGCTGAATACCGTTCCAGCCAGCCAGGCGCGCGGGAACTTATCCACTCCTGCCGCCACCGTGATGCCCCCGGACACCGCCGTCAATGCGACAAACACATCAGCGACAAAGACGGCGGCGCCCGCGATCCGAATCCAGCGATTCCCGCGAAAGACTCTCAGCACCCGCCGAACCGTGATCAATACGATCGCAAGAAACGCCACGAAGACTATTAGCGCGAACCAAGTCATGGGCGCCTTCACTGCGGGCTTTGTGCACGCTGCAACTTCTCGACAATCTCGCCCGCCCAATTGTGGATTGCCTTCCAGTCACGAATGTCGCTGGCCGGCAATCGTTTGAGGGCCGGCACGAGATTATAGGGGAAGCGGAGCTTTGCAGGGTCGAACTTTCCCCCGAATACTTCTTTGGCGACCGGCGCAAGCCAGGGAAACTTAGCAAGCTCTTTGTCGAATTGTGCTCGCACCCCCAGCCACTCCTTCTCCACATCGTTAATTGGGCCGAGTGCGAAAATTGCGACAGGCCGCTCGGCGAGGGTCGCGCGGTGCCGTGCCAAGAAGCGGCGCGCGTCCTTGTGCAGGCGGAACATGTAAAGGGCCGTGCCCAAGACGATGGCATGGTATCGTTCGAGGCTGCGAACCTCACGCGCAGGCTGAAGCTCGACTTCCAGCCCACGTTCGCGCAGAGTCGCTGCGACTGCCTCAGCAACTTCCTGCGTCGAGCCATGGCGTGTGGCATATGCGACTAGAACCACGGCTGACATAGTTTCCCCTTTCCTCCAGCCGAGTTGGCAGGAACTGCGAGGTGGCCGAGCATAATCCCTGAATGTTAAAGAAATGTTACAGATTACCTTTTGCATTTACAGCGAGGCCAAGTCGGCATACTGTTCTTCGCCTATGTCCGACACCATGCGCAGGCTCGGCAGCAGTACTCGCCGGCTCCCTCGGTCGCTCTGGGTCGGTATCTTACTCGCCATCCTCTGGGGCGTCTACTTCGGCTTTCTATACCCCTGGCTCATGAACTGGGGTGCAACATCGACCGAAAGGCAGATGGCTTTGCCCGGCGATCCGCCCACTGGCGGACTCCCCTATGGCTCACACTGGTTCACGAGAGCCGTCACTATCCATGCGCCGGCACCTGCGGTTTGGCAATGGCTGGTACAGATGGGCCAGGACCGCGCCGGATTCTATAGCAACACCTGGCTGGAGAATCTCACGGGCGCCAGTATTCACAACGCGGACGTGATCCATCCGGAATGGCAGAGGCGGGAAATCGGGGACCACGTCCTCCTGGCACGTCCTGACCTTCTGGGCGGGACCTTCGCCCACATGGCGCAAACTCGCATTGTCGCTCTCGAGCCTGAGCGGTTGATCGCCGACATCCCGTGCCGGTTCGTACTCGAGTCCATTGACGAGAAGACCACCCGGCTGTTGCTGCGCGAGTCCCTTCCCTCCAGTTTGGCCGTGCGCGTTTTTAGCTCAGTATGGTGGGATCCCATTCACTTCGTGATGGAGCAACGCATGTTGCGGGGAATCAAGGAGCGTGCGGAAGGGGAGCCGCTCGTCCCACCTGCGATCAGGTTGGCAGCACATGTGGGCTGGGTACTCGCCGGAGCCGGTTTGCTTGTGTTGTTCCTCGCCCGGCGCCGCTCGCGCCCGTGGGTAGTGCTACCTTTCATTCCGGCGCTTCTCGTGGTGCATTCGACCGGCGACTGGAACGCCGCACTAGCAGCTTTTCTGGCCATTGGCATCCCAGCCCGTGGTGCGCTGACGTTCGGTCGTAGCTGGTGGCCATCCTACACACTGCTGGCCTCGGCTGTTGCTCTTATCCTGCTCCTGGCGCCGGATGCCTACGCAGCGTTTGGCATCACCTTCGGCGTCGTTTTGATGACCGTGCTGACCGGCTGCTTGTTGCGTGCGCTAGAAAGGAGGCGGACAAAGGCAGACGGCTTACGAACGTTGAGTAACAGCATCGAGTGACGGACGTAATATGATCTTAAATGTCGGATCCCCGCGCGACCTAAACTGCAGCTAGGTCTTGCCTTCCTGCGTGAGATCGCGCGCAATGCGCCCCGCGAGCTATTTGGGACGTCCGAGTTGAAACAATCTTCGGGCAATCAGAACATTCCAGACTGCCAGGAACGGGACCGAAGCGACCGACAGGAAAATGCCTATTCGGGGAACATACAAGCCAAGTCCGATGACGTTGGCCAGGATCCCGACATAGGCTGTTGCTTTGCTGAAGCTCTTGCTCCGGAGCATTACCAAGGCTGTCATCACCATTACAAATGCCCCCACAACGTAATTCACCTGAAAGGCGGTCCCCGTGTAGATGGCCAGCATCGCTTGCCCTGCCGCTACGAACTGGGATCTCTGTGCTTCAGTCGTGGCGGTCGCGTATTGCTGGCTGAGGAAGAGCATCGCGAAGGCGGTGTTGGACGACAGGTAGGCGGCGACCCCAACCAGACCCAGCGCGGTTGCAATGGCCATGACCGATTCACTTGCCCGCCGCAGGGCTACGTAGAGTGCAAGAATGATCGGTACGCCAAGAATTTGGTCGACAACCAGCAAGAGGTCAAGCTGGAGGAGTCCGACCAGCGCGTGTTTATTGAAAAGCGTAAACCAGCCGGTGACGTTGCGGGACGTCGGTTGAAACCCAGGTGGCGGCCAGGTGAGGAAGAGAATGATCTGAATGGGAATAAAGGCCACGACAACCAGTGCCGCCGTTGCGCCCACCTTGTAGAGCCAACTCCAGTTGGAATTTGCGTTCCCGCCATCAGCGTGCCAATCTGCGTCGGATTGGAGACTGTCTTCGCTCATGTACCCAACCTTTTATCTCTTCCACTGCCCGGTCCACACGCCAATTCATCTTCACCATTAGGACCGCGGCGTTACACGACATCAATGACGACGAGCGTAATGTCGTCCTGCTGGCTCGTGGCAGTGGGTTGCCAGCGACGTATCTCGGAGAGCAGCTGGTCCGACAACTCCGCCGGCGGTCGCGACTGGTTGACGCGAACGACCTCCTCGATCTTTTTGTCGCCAAACGAGTCGCCCGCGGCATTTTCAGGTTCGGTGACGCCATCGGTATAAAGCAGGAAGCGATCGCCCGAATTGAGAGGCAGTTCGCGCACCGGATAGTGAGGGTCTTCGGTGACTCCAAACAGCAGGCCATTGCTTTCAATGCGCTCCAGTGTCCCGTCCCGCCAGCGCAGAAGTGGCGGGTGTCCCGCGGCGGAGTACAAAGCCTTGTGAATCTCCGTGTCGATCCACAAGTAGGCGGCCGTAACGAATTGGCCACGCAGTTGCCCGGCGAGAGCCCGATTCAGCCCACGCAGCACTTCAGATGGATCGTCAGCCCGCGAAACGACTGACTGCATAGCGACTTTGATCATCGCCGCAATGAGCGCTGCTGGAACACCGTGGCCGGAAACGTCGGCCACCAGAAAACCCGCCCGGTTCCGATCGACCGAGATGAACTCATAGAAATCTCCCGCCACAGAAGTCATCGGACGATAGAGGGCGGCGATTCGAAGGCTGTTGACGTTGGGGGCACCGCCGGGAAGGATGGACATCTGTATGTCCCGCGCAATGGCGAGTTCGCGGTCAATTGCGAGCACCCGCTTCTCATTGGCGAAGACCTTCTCGGCCGCCACATATCCCAGGATAAGGATAAAGGCCGCGAAGGCAATTGGCTCCACGGAAGGATAATAAGGTAGATGCAGAAACTCCTGCAGATTGCGATAGAGCGCGGCGCCTGCCGCCACCGACGTGCCGCCAGTCAGTATCCGGCTCTGAATGACCATGTATTTCCTTGCCAGCCCGGGAACCCCATTGACCACTGCGAGGGGCAGGATAAAGGCGGTCGCCACGACCTTGTTGTAGGTCATGAACCCCCATGGCGACCGGAAGATGACCGTCACGCATACGCCGCCGATGGCGTTCACGAGCGCCGCAAGCAGGGCAATCTGCAAAAGGCGGCGAAGCGCCCCAAGACTCATCTCAAGCCAAAAAAGCAGCACAGGTATAAGCGTCAGGTACGTCAAAACTGCTACGACCTGGTCGCGGCTGGCCCAAGTTGATAGCGGGAAAATGCTAAACCCGAGAGGGTTCTGCGCGAGTATCCGCGCGCCGTACATGGCACTGAATATTCCTTGCCAAACCAGCAGCCGGACTCCGCCGCGCCCGTGGATCGCGGCCAGGGCGCAGGCTGCCAGGCCGATGAACATAAAGACCGTCGCCACCATGATGGCGGCGACTTGATCACGCGGGATTGCTGATACGTGGCCTTCCAGAAACGCACCTCCTAGGGGGCGCAAGTATAGCAGAGTCGATCCCGCTGCCCAAACGTGCAGCGCAGCGGAGCACTTGCGGAGGGAAGCCTTCCCGTTTTCTTGCCAAAATGGCCCCAGACTCGTGTGCGCCTGAACGGTTGCCGCGTCGGCGACTTTGTGCCTCGGACTTGAGGCCGGCCAACTCGACGGTTGTGAATCGCACTCTCCTCGGGTACACTTCGTGCACGATGCAGCGAAAAGCGTTGCTCTTCTGGTTGTCCTTTATTCTGCTTTTGTGGCTTACACATGCGCTCGGGTACCTCGTCCATGAGTACGCGCACACATTCACCGCCTGGGCACTGGGTTACAAAACGAATCCCCTGGCCCTGGACTATGGGCACCTGAACCTCCTCAATCTTCTAACCCTGCGCGAGATCGACGAGAACGTCGACTATGGGTCGCTCTTTGCGGCCGGCAAGGGCCACTTCGCGTCGCTGATTGCGGTCTCTGGGGTGTTGCTGGGAAGCGGGATTTTCTATATCGTTTCGAGGGTGCTTTACTCCTTCGCCAAGCTCCGGAATCGCCCAATCCTAGGGCTGTTCGCTTTCCTGCTCTGCCTGATGAACGTGGGGAATTTCCTCGACTATGTCCCTATCAGAACCTTCACGACGCACGCAGATATGGCCAACGTTGAAAGAGGACTGCACATCTCGCCCTGGTTTATCATCACGGTCCTCGGCTTCCCCTTCGCCGTGGTCATCGGGCACTTCTTCATGAAACTGCTGCCCGATGCTCGCGGCTTCCTCTTCCCGTATGGTGCGATCCCACAACGTGTCCTGGCGGTAGTGAGCTCGTTTACAGTGTTCGCCTTTTTCGGGAGTGCGGGAATGCAAGGATACGGAGAGACATCGCACTGGCTGTCGGTCCTGTCATTATGCGTGTTGTTCCCCGTGGTGCTGATTCTTTGCTGGCCACGCAAGACGGAGCCGACGGCAAGTGCGTGAGCCGAATCAGAACCTCGGGAATGTAGGGATTGCCCAGAGGTCTCGACAGCGGGCACCGAGCGGTTGAAACTACAACTACCGGGATTCTTCGCTTCGCTCAGAATGACAGCGTCCCAAGGTTTTGCCGCAACCTGTAAAGCCCCATCCTTCCCGGCAGCACGCAATATGAAGCGGACTTTCGTCAGCACGTCCCCAAGTTCGTTCAGCCTACATGGTTCGACTGCGCAAGGCGGCTGCGAACACTACGGGCAACTCCTGAGAGGCGTATCGGCCAACGCCGCTGATTCCGCGAGACACGAATTCGTCCGCCCTCTCTTGCCCGGGCTTCGCAGGGTTCGCCTCGGGCACGACTGCCGCAGACGGCGGTCCTGCGGCGTCAGAATGGCTGGCGTCAGCCTGAGGCGCGTCCATGAGACTGAGAAGGAACTGCAGGCGTGCGTCATCTTTTCGGCTCGAGATCATGTGGGCAAGAAAAAACCAAATGACCAGGAGCACGACGATAACCAGGGCGACGGCAGAAAAGGGCATTGCGTCCATAATGGAAACTCCCAGCCTAGCGTGGATCCTGAAGATTAAAGCTGCATGAAGGAACGATGAAGGGCCTGTTAAATCGCGGATTACCTAGGGCAGTGCGGACTCCGTGTTCTTTTGGGGTGCTCGGCCAGCCGAGGGTAGTCAGAGAAAGTTCTTCGCTCCGCCACAGACACAGCGGCGGACACGAGATCGAAGATCCGTGATCCCAGTAAAAAAGAGAGTCGCTCTGGATTGAGGCAACTTCGCATTTAACCACGAAATCTTCCTGCCGTAACGCTTGCTTCACGAAGCTGGGTCACACTCTCCTCCGTTTAACCTGAGAGTAGTCTGAAACTACCAGATGGAGGTGTAGCAATGAAGGCGATTCGGCTTGGGGTGAAGTGTCTGCCCATTCTGGCGGCGGTCATTTTTACCATCGGCTTCAGCGGTCGGGCAGTTGGCCAATCAACTTATGGAATTATCCTGGGGACGGTTACGGACGCGTCTGGTTCAGTCATCCCGAATGCAGAAGTTCAGGCCCGGAGCCAGGACACCGACGTAACGCACACAACCCACACTGACAACAGCGGGGACTATCGCTTTGTGAACATGGATCCCGGCAGCTACGCGATTACGGTTTCCGCGCAACAGTTCGCGCCGGTCAAGAACGAAGGAGTCGTTTTGCCCGCGCGCGAAACCGTGCGCTCGGACTTTAAGCTAAACGTACAGAGCATGAGCCAGCAGGTCGTGGTCACGGCGCACCAGGAGGTGGTGAGCGAAGATCTCACCCTGTCGAGCTCGATGTCGGGCAGGGACATCGACTCCTTACCGCTGAACTTCCGCGCCACCAACGCTCCCAGTCCCATCGGCACGGCGATATTAACTGCAGGCGTGAACGAAGACCCGGGCGGCAACCTGACCTTCTCCGGCCAGTTGCCAACCGCGACGTCATTTACTCTCGACGGAACTTCGGTACAGTTGGTGCGTTTTGGAGGTCCGACCCGCGACCTGTTTCCGTCCGTCGAGGGCATTGCGGAATTCCGGGTCAACACCTCGGGCAACAACGCGGAATTTGCCCAGCCCACGGACCTGACGGTGGTCACCAAGAGCGGCACGAACCAATTGCACGGCACCGGCTTTTGGTACTTCCAGCGCAAAGCTTGGAACTCCATCGATCCGATTGCCGACTACAACCCCTCGCTCAATGCGAACACGCTGGGCGGCTCGATTGGGGGTCCGGTCATCAAGGATCACACCTTCTTCTACTTTGACTATGAGGGTGTGCGCCTCGACCAAAATTCACTGATCGCAACTCAGACTGTTCCCGCGGCATGGGCAAAGGGGGACTTGTCGGGAGTTCCGGGCTTGGTCCTGACGAATCCGCTCACCGGGCAAGTGATCTCCGGCAACCAGATTACTCCGATCGATCCGACAGCGGCCAAGATCCTGCCACTGTTCTTTCCAACGCCAACCAACGGCAGCACGAACATCGACTCGACCGGTAATAACCTCGTAACGACCCTGCCGGGCAAGTATTCCGTCAACGGCTACGACGGACGCCTCGACCACGTCTTCAATTCCAGCCATCGCATCTTTGGACGGGTTACGCAAAAGAACATCTCGAGCACCGGTACGGACGGCACGGCCGCGACCGGAGCGCTGGGGTCCACGGGCGACACGAGCTACAATCCGCTGCTGGGAACGTTCTCCACGACCACCGACGCTGCGAATCTGACCGTCGCTTACAACTGGATTATCCGGCCGGACCTGATGAATGAACTGCGGGGCGGCTGGACGCGGGCCAATTTCAATTACGGCTATCCTCAGGCGAAGCAGGGTGACAGCATCATCTCGCAATTGGGAATTTCCGGGCTGCCCGGTTCGCCCAAGAATGGGCTGGGCGGTGTGCCTGTCTTCTACGTCGGAAACCTCCTGGGCGGCGCCACAAACCAATACGGACACCCGCGCGTCAATGGCAACGGCATCTTCGAGTTCGGCGACAATCTGAGTTGGCTCCACAATCGCTGGACTTCGAAATTCGGCTTCGACTTTCGGCGCCTGAATTACCGCGATAACATTACCTTCAACCTCGGTGACGAATACGGAGACTACTTCCTCAGCGGCGTGTACACCTGTTCAGGGGCGGAAATCTCCACTTACCCGGATGCTTGCGGCGTGGCGCAACTGCTCCAAGGAGATGTAGATTACGGGTTGCAAGCCCAGAACGGGCCCGACGGCAAACCTTACGGTTATCACTACTCCGGCTTCGGCCAGACGGAATGGAAAGTGCGCCCCAACCTCTCCCTGACAGCCGGCTTGCGCTACGAGGTCAACACTCCTTTCCAGGATGCCACCAACCAACTTGGCAACTTTAACTACAAGTTTCCGGGCGGCCAACTGGTCGTAAACCCCAACGAGAATATCAACCCGCTCTGGAAGGAAGCAGTCGGCGACATTCCCTGGGTATACGCCAGCCAAGCCGGATTGGGTCCGGGATTGCGTTACACTTACTGGGACAACATTCAACCGCGTCTGGGATTCGCCTGGAGTCCGGCCAATAGTCATGACACCGTGGTGCGCGCTTCGGCCGGCGTGTATTCGGTACCGGTCCTCGGGGCGGTGCTTTATTCGCTGCTGGGAATCGACACCAGCTACTATGGAACGTATGCGCCCACCAGCACGACTCCTATTCTGAACTTCGGGAACGTCTTCTCCGGAACGCCGGGAGTCTCATCCTTTCCCGGCTATCGCCGGGCCAACCAGTGGGATCTCAAAGATCCGCGGGTCTACCAGTGGAATGTGTCGTTCGACCGGAACATCGGCTTCCAGACGCTGCTTCGAGTCAGCTACGTGGGCTCGCACACTGTGGACCTGATCTATAGCCCCAACCTGAACCAAGTGGCGCCGAATACGGCGTCCTACACTGATCCGAGCACCGGCAAGACCGTTTACGGATACGCCGCTCTCACCGCCACGCCGGCGCTGCGGCAGCAAAACCTGAAGTTCCCGAACTTCGCCGAGGTGCTGACTCGCAATGACGCCCCCAGCGACAAATACAACGGGCTGAGCTTTGAGGTGAATCGACGCTTCGCGCGGGGGCTGAGCTTCTCCAACAGCTACACACTATCTTGGAACAAGACCAACGCCTTGGGCCCGGCGCCGAACTCGTCCATTGGCACGGGCGGGCAAGGCGACAACGGCCCCAACGTCAACAACATTTACGACATCACCTCCGACACGGGGAACGCCTTCTACGATCCCCGCAACAGCTTCATCAGCACGTTGGTGTACGAGTTGCCCTTCGGCCGCGGCAAGACCTACTATTCCAACATCAGCCGCGGCGCCGATTTGGTGGCGGGGGGATGGAGCGTGACCGCCATCACGTTGCTTCACTCGGGGCTGTGGATGACTCCTTACTATCCGAGCAGTGTCTACGATTCCTCAGGCACGAACCCGTCACAGCGCTCGGTGAAGCAACAGCGCCCGGATTGTTCGTCCGGCGTGAGCGGCTACCTCTCCAGCCCCTCCACCTCAACATTCTTCAATGTAGGGGCCTATGAAGTGCCTGCCCACCCCACGGATGCTGCCGGCACGGCCGAGCCCATCGGACGATTCGGCAATTGCAGCGTGGGAACTCTGGAAGGCCCCGGGACGGCGACCTTCTCGATGTCGGCCGGCAAGACGTTCCACTTGAGCGAGCGTTTCGGCATCAGGTACGAGGCGCAATTCTCTAACTTGTTCAACCTCGCTAACTGGGGGCTGCCGAATATGAACATCACCGGCAGCTTCGGACAAATCACCAACTCCCAGCAGGTGGGGCAGGCTGGTCCTCGTACCATCCAGATGCAGTTGCGTTTCATCTTCTAGAGGGGGAAAGGGGGTAACCGGTAGCGGGGGCCTCCGGGATCCGCGGCATGCGAATGAGCCTGCATAATGAAAACCGCAGGCGCCATCACCCGGGGACCGCGCTATCGGGAGTTGGCCGCATACCATCCACACTTGTATTTCACGCTCGAAGGTGACCGGGCGGTACAGGGCCGGCGCCACCGTCGGGGGAACCAGGGCTGAAGGAGCTCGTGGAGTACTTGAGCGAGATCCGCCATAGAGTGCGCAGCCCAGGCGGCGTAATCAGCTGAAGGTGACGAGCGGGAAGCGGCAACGGAGGCATGCTCTAAGCTGCGTAGGGCAGGTCGAGCGTAGTTGCTATCGTCGATGCCTCGACCCACGAATCGCAGGTCCCTCTGGCCGCCGGCGCCGAGGTTGACCGCGCCCGGGGCA
>JBELAJ010000680.1:0-4112 GCA_049508935.1 Terriglobia bacterium
ACCGCGGGTATTTTCCCGCCCTGCCCCCGCCCACAAAGCCTATGCGAATCTGCCCGACCGCCTCCGGTGCGCCCAGACTAACTATTTCGCGCACCTCCAACCTCGGATGCGGAATCGCTGAGACACATAGCCGCAAGTTGCATGCGGCAATCTCCCGTGCTACAATTCGAATCATCCTGGTTTTGTGGGCCCTCACTAAGCATTGCGTAAGACCGAAGGAGGAACCGTCATGCCACTTCGAAGAAACCGAGTGGTGCGCGGTCCCGACGGTGCGGGACAAACGAGCGACGTGCCGGAGGAGAGGCGGACGCTCGATACCCTGTTCAGCGTGACCTATGAGGAATTGCGCCGTCTGGCTTCGTCCGTGAAGCGCAGTGACGCCAACGCCACCCTCAGCCCCACGACGCTGGTGAACGAGGCCTGGCTGAAGCTCGCGGCTTCGCCCGCATTCGCATCGCAATCCCGTCTCCACTTCAAGCGCATCGCCGCACGGGCCATGCGCGAGATTCTGATTGAGGCGGCGCGGCGCTGGAGCGCGCAAAAGCGCGGGGCCCGGGAAGTCGTTTTTGTCGAATTCGGCGATACATCCGACCAAATCGCGTCATCCGATGAAGAGTTGATCGCGCTGGATCTGGCCCTCGAGGAACTCGCGCGCCTCAATCCCCGCCAAGCCCTGATGATCGAGAGCCGGTTTTTCGGAGGTATGGACATTGCGGAAACCGCGGCACTGCTCGAAGTCTCTGAGGCCACAATCCTGCGGGACTGGCGGGCGGCGAAAGCGTGGCTGGCGCATGAAATCCGCCGGGCGCGCTGACCTGTCGAAGCGTTGTGCACGAGGTACCTCATGGACCAGGAACGTTGGGAGCGGCTTCAATCCTTGTTTCATGACGCCCTGGATCGTCCCCAACCGGACCGTGCAGAATTCCTGAAGGCCGCATGCGGCGGCGACGAAGGCCTCCTGGCCGAAGTGGAGGCCTTGCTCCAGGAAGATGCAAGCAGCGCTTCGGTGCTGGATCGCGATCTGAACCGGATTGCACGTCAGGTGCTCGATGCGCCGCTCAAGTCGATTCCCCGGGAAGAGTTCGGGCCGTACCGGATCAAGAGCCTTCTCGGGGAGGGCGGGATGGGGGTGGTGTACCTTGCCGAACGGGAAGATCTCGGTAGTCTGGTAGCAATCAAGGTTCTGCGCGATGCGTGGATATCGCCCGCGCGACTGGCTCGCTTTGAGAGCGAGCAGAAAACGCTTGCGAGCCTGAATCACCCCTCGATTGCGCGGCTTTATGACGCGGACTGCCTCGGGAACGGAACTCCTTGGTTCGTTATGGAGTTTGTCGATGGGGCGCCGATTACGGATTATTGCCGTCAGCGTGAATGCTCCATCGAAGAGCGCCTGCGGTTGTTCCGCAGCGCGTGCGAGGCAGTTGAATACGCCCACTCGCAGGCGATCATTCATCGCGATCTGAAGCCGTCCAATATCCTCGTGAAGGCCGACGGCACGGTCAAGCTGCTGGATTTCGGCATCGCCAAGCAACTCGAAAACCATGACGCGGCGGCGGACCCCACGCTAACGTCGCTACGGCTCATGACCCCCGCCTATGCTGCTCCCGAGCGCCTCCAGAGCGGCCGCGCGGGCACCACTTCCGACGTTTATTCCCTGGGCGTCATCCTATACGAATTATTGTCCGGGCAGCTCCCGTTTGACCTGGCGAAGAGGACCCCAGGTGAGGCTGAATTCACTGTTGTGCACGGCGAACCGGAGAAGCCGTCGGCCCTCGCGGCCAAACAACACGGAATTCTGCGAGCCGGCAAAGCAGCGTGGAGAGATCTCAACGTGCTGTGCCTCACCGCCATGCATAAAGATCCCGAGCGGAGATACCGATCAGTCGAGGCCCTGATTCGGGACATCGACCACTACCTGAAGGGAGAACCGCTCGAAGCTCAGACCGACACTTTGCCCTACAGAGCAGCTAAGTTCGTCCGCCGGAACAGCAAAGCCGTGGCGGCGGCAGCCATCGTATTCACCCTGATCGCCGCTGAGGCGGCCGTCTTCACGATCCGGTTGGCGCGCGCGCGAAACGCGGCGATGGCTGAGACGGCCCGCACGCAGCGCATCCAGCGGTTCATGTTGAACCTGTTCGGGGGTGGCGACAAGGAGGCCGGTCCTGCGCAAGAATTGCGTGTCGTCACTCTCATCGACCGGGGCATGCAGGAAGCCCGGACCCTCAATGCAGAGCCAGCGGTGCAGGCCGAGCTGTATCTGACTCTCGGAGGCATGTACGAGAAGCTTGGCAAGTTTGATCGCGCGGATTCGCTGCTCGAATCCGCGCGGAAGATTCGCGGATCGATTACCGGGCAGAACAGCGTCGAAACTGCCGAAAGCCTCGTTGCGCTCAGCCTCTTGCGGGCAGATCAGGGCCAGTATCAAGAAGCTGAGCGGCTGGCGCGCCAAGCCCTTGCAATCGAAAATCTCCTTCTCGTGCGTGATAGCCCCATTCGAGCGGAAGCCACAGCCGCATTAGGGAACGCGCTTCAAAACGACGGCAAGTACGACGAAGCGATACAAGTGCTTGATGAAAGTGTACGGGTCCAGTCGGCCCCAGGCGGAGACCCCGCAGATCTCACTGAGAGCCTGACAGCCCTGGCTGACGCTCATTCCTACCTTGGTCATTTCTCTATCGTGGACGCCTTGGTCCGGCGCGCGCTGGAAATCGACCGCCAAATCTATGGCCCTGTGCACCCGCATCTTGCCGATGAACTGAGCGGCCTGGCAGGCAATCAGGAAATCCTGGGAAACTATGCCGAAGCCGAAAAGTATCGCCGGAAGGCCCTCGAAATCGTTCAATCCTGGTACGGCGGCGATCATCCCGAGACGGCATGGCAGATGGCGCAACTCGCTTCAACACTTCTAGCTGAAGGAAAGGATGATGAGGCGGAGAAACTGGTGCAGCAGGCACTCCCCATCGAGGAGCACGCCTATGGACCGATGCATCCCAAAGTTGCGTTCATGCTCAACGTCTTGGTGGATCCGGAGGAGCGGAAAGGAAACATGGGCCAAGCGGAGAGCTACCTTACCCGGATGCTCAACATCGAGCGGTCAGTTTACGGCGATAAGCACCCTTCTGTTACCACAGCGATGGCGAATCTCGCCCATCTGTATCTGTTGAAGAAGGATTATGTTCGCTCTGAACAACTCTACCGGGAAGTCGTCCAGCGTTTCACGGAAGAACTCTCGGCAGATTCCGTGAACACAGGAATCGTGCAGATCAAATTGGGCCGGGTTCTTCTCGCGGAGCGGAAGTATCAGGACGCGGAAACACACAGTTCAGCGGGTTACAGGATTTTGGCAAAGCAAACCAGCCCCTCCATGAAGTTCCGTCGGTACGCCTGCGAAGATCTGGCGGCCGAGTACGCAGCCTTGCACCAGCCCGAGAAAGCGAAGCCGTTCCAGGCCGAATTAGCCGCGGCGCGCCGATAACCAGCCGCGGGCAACACGGCAGCGAGGGTCTGAATAGGGGTCGGCCCAGTTGTTTGCCGTTCTGCCGTGCCTGGTCCGATTTCTTTGACTTGCAAAGTGATCTTCCAACCCCGCCGGGTTGCGTATTCGCGCAGGGCACGGGTCGGCATCGGGATGGTCTGCTGATCCTGGGTAGAAACGCGAGCGTCGAGGCCTGCCCGGAACGGTGTTTGGGCCCGGTGAGGGGGTGGCCAAAAACCCTCGGCGATTTCGCCATTACCAAAGCCCGTTTTTCGCCCATTTTCGAGTGTTGCTCCGCTGTGGCCGAAGAGGATCGTTTTCGGCCAGATGGGCAGCATTCTACTCCAAATAAGTCGGCCAATGCGGGATCCCTGCCTGAGCCGGCCTGTTGAAGGGTCTGGCGGTAATTCCACGGCATCCAGGCCGCGGCGTTCTTGGCCAGCTCCTCGGCGTGTTTCTGCAACTCAGTCAGGTAATTGAACGAGTTGGCGTCGTTCAATTTGAGTCTTCGGTCAGGCTGCGCAAACAGAAGTTATGGCTGCAGCCCGCCTCGTCAACGGCGCGGGAGGTTCGCACGCCAAGGCTGGGGTCTTCCATAAGTTAACCACCGCCACAGCCATTTCACGGGGCCGAAACG
>JBELAJ010000681.1:0-4110 GCA_049508935.1 Terriglobia bacterium
GGCGAAGGCCTCAGCGTGACGGCGCGGCACGATCGTGGCGAGCCCGCGCAAGCGATATTGAAAACTGCGCGCCGCGAGGGCTGCGACCTCATCGCCATGGCGGCCCACGGCCATAAGTTGATTGCGGACCTGATCCATGGAACCACCATTACCAAGGTCCGCCATGAAAGCGAGATCCCGATTTTCCTGGTCAAGGCCAGGCCGGACTGATGAACCACAAAGGCACCAAGACACAAAGAAGATCCCTCGTGGAGTTTCTTGCGTCTTCGAGTCGCCGTGGTGAAAAGGGATTCTGATATGCTGATTCCGGGTTTTGCATCGGAGGAAGGTACGGCGCGGTTCCGCGATCGCTTTGCGGCGCGTTTGCCAGGACACTTTCGCGCGACTCAAGGACTCTGGATTTCCTCCATCGGGATCGGTACGTATCTCGGAGAGCCTACTTCCAAGCAGGACGCACGATACCGAGATGCCATCCGGCGAGCGGTGTCGTTGGGCGTCAACATCATCGATTCGGCGATCAACTACCGGCACCAGCGCAGCGAACGCGCCATCGCCCAAGCCCTCGCCGCTTCGATTTCGGCAGGCGAGATCCGGCGGGATGAAGTCGTGGTGGCCAGCAAAGCCGGCTTCCTTAGTTTCGACGGGGAAGAACCGGCCGACCCTTCGGCATATTTCCAGGAAAGGTTCTTGGACCCCGGCATCATCCGCATGGAAGAAGTTGTCGCCGGCTGCCACGTTATCTCTCCCAAGTACTTGGAAAACCAGATTGACGCCAGCCGGGGGAACCTGGGGCTCGAAACCATCGATATTTACTATGTTCATAATCCGGAAACGCAACTCAGCCAGGTGGGCCGCGAGGAGTTCTTTCGCAGGTTAAGGGCGGCCTTTGCGGCGCTCGAAAAGGCGGTGGCGGAAGGCAAAATACGGATGTATGGGACGGCCACATGGAACGCCTACCGGGCGACTCCGACTTCGACCGAGGCCCTTTCGTTAACCGACGTCTTGCGCGTAGCGGAAGAAGTTGGGGGCAAGGATCATCACTTCCGGGCAATACAGTTGCCTTTCAGTCTCGCCATGCCGGAAGCGGCCGTGGCCAACACTCAGCCGACCGACCGGAAGCCGGTTCCGCTCTTGCAGGTAGCCAGGGCGCATGGACTTCTGGTTTTCGCGAGTGCCCCGCTTCTACAAGGCCAACTCACGCAAGGCTTGCCGCCAGAGTTCCGCAGTTGGTTTCCGCGCATGCAGACCGACGCGCAGCGCGCCATCCAGTTCGTGCGGTCCACGCCCGGCATCGCCAGCGCGCTGGTGGGCATGAGCAATCTCGAACACGTGAGGGAGAACCTCGGCACAGCTTTGGCCGAGCCCATGACGCTTGAACAATTCCGCGCCATTTTGCAGGGGGATGTGAAGTAGCACAGGCACTCTTGCCTGTGCTACGTACGCCGAAAGGAGACACAAGGCACAGGCAAGAGTGCCTGTGCTACGAGTAGTTTCGCAGCCGAGGAGGGCAGCTTGCCTCGCACACCTTGCATTACGATAATCACCGACTTCGGGACGACAGACCATTATGTGGGAACGATGAAAGGAGTCATCCTGAATATCAACCCCGACGTCCAGATCGTCGACATCTGCCACCAAGTCGCCGCCTACGATATTTTCGAGGCCGCATACGCCTTGGTTCAGAGCTACCGATTTTTTCCACCCGATACTATACATCTAGTGGTCGTCGACCCTGGGGTGGGGACCTCCCGGCGGCCGATCCTGGCCAGCGCCGGCCACTACAAGTTTGTCGCGCCTGACAATGGAGTGCTCTCCCTGCTATTCGGGCGCGAGGAGGACGCGAAAGTCCGGCACATTACCGCGGTTCACTATTTTCTGAACCCCGTCAGCAACACTTTTCAAGGCCGTGATATTTTTGCCCCGGTAGCCGGTTGGCTGAGCAAAGGAGTGCAGGAAGAGAAATTCGGCGACCTCATTACGGACTACGCGAAGTTCACTTCTCCCAGACCAAAACGGGTGGGCGAGAATCTGATCAAGGGCATGGTTCTGAAGGTTGATACATTTGGAAACCTCATCACGAATATCGCTCCCGAAGATGTTCCGGAACTGTTTGCGGAGAATCCGCCCGCCTTCAGAATCATCGTCAATGATCGGGAGATAACGCGCCTTAATTTGGCCTACTCGATGGGCGGGGCCGCGGAGCTGTTTGCCATCGTGGGTAGTTCCGGCTACATCGAAATATGTACCAACCGGGGGTCTGCCGCCAAGTTGCTGAAGGCCAACCGCGCAGCGGAGGTGGGAGTGGTTATCGGCGGCGGAAAAGCCGATTGAGAATTTGTCAGATTGAGAAATCCCCGACGAATACACCGGGCACCCCGTTGTAGATGACCAGTTCGGGGTCTTTGAGCGTCACCTTGCTATAGGGCGCTACGGAATGTGTAAGCCAGACGTTTCCGCCAATGACGCTATGATGACCAACCCGGGTATGTCCCCCCAGGATCGTGGCGTTGGGATAAACGGTGACGTTGTCTTCGAGATCCGGGTGCCGCTTATTCTCGTGCCCGCGGCGTAATTGGCCCTCTTCATCCTTCCGCAATGGATTAAAGGCTCCGAGCGTAACGCCGTGGTAAAGAGTCACCTGCTTGCCGATGGTGGCGGTTTCGCCGATCACCACGCCGGTTCCGTGATCGATGAAAAACGACTCGCCGATCGTTGCGCCGGGATTGATGTCGATCCCGGTGTGGCTGTGCGCCACTTCAGTCATCATGCGGGGAAGGAACGGCACTCCCATCAGGTAGAGGCGGTGAGCCAGTCGCTGCACGGTAATAGCTTCCACGCCCGGGTAGCTGAGCAGAATCTCCTCGTGGCTGGCGGCCGCCGGATCGTTCCGGAAAGCCGCTTCAATATCCGAAGCCAGCAAACTGGCCAGATCCGGTAACTGCGCAAACAACTCTTCAGTCAATTCCTCGGCGCGATCCTCGATGTCGCCAGACGAATCATCCCCCTGGCGGCGTCGATCGAAGCGCATGGCGGAGCACAATTGCTCACGCAGCAGCGTCTCGATCTCAGCCAGATAAAGCCGTGGCTCCGCCGGCGCGCCTTCCCATTTCGAGCCCTTGCCCCGATAAAAAACCGGGAAAAGCAGCCCGAGGTAGTGCCGGCAGATCTGCGCCGCGGCTTCTCGGTTGGGCAACCGGAACTCGCACCCATAATCGCCGGAAAGCTGCGCGTCCAGCGCTGTCTTGAACTCAGTTGCAAGGTCGTCCAGACGTTTTTGATTCATGTTCGGGCCTTTCTTAGTCAGAAGGATCGGGAGATCGGGAGATCGGGAGATCGGGTGAACAGTCCACTCGAGCGCTGATCTCCTTCGCTCATCGATCCGAAACTGCTAGGGTGATGTAATCATTGTCACGCACATCGAACAACTCGGTTGTTCACCCGATCACCCGATCTCCCGATCACCCGATTCGAGAATCCTATCCGATGCCCTCGAACAGCACGGTCGACGAATACCGCTCACCGGAATCCGGCAAGACAGTTACGATTGTCTTTCCGGCAAACTCCGGCAGCTTCGCCAAGCGAACGGCCACTGCGGCAGCGGCGCCGCAAGAGATACCGCTCAGGATACCCTCTTCCTTGGCCAGGCGGCGGGCGAACTCGACCGACTCTTCATTCGATACCTGCTCGATGCGATCGACCAGCGACAAATCGAGAACCTTGGGCACAAAACCCGCGCCAATTCCCTGGATCTTATGCGGGCCGGGCTTTACGGGCTGACCCGTGGTGGTTTGAGTCAGCACCGGGCTGGCTGTGGGCTCGACCGCCACCGACAAGATCTGCTTACCTTTCGTTTTCTTGATGAAGCGCGAAACGCCGGTGATCGTACCGCCGGTGCCGACACCGGACACCAGCACGTCAATGGCGCCATCCGTGTCATTCCAAATCTCGGGGCCGGTAGTTTTCTCGTGGATGTCAGGGTTAGCAGGATTATCAAACTGCTGGGGCAGGAAATAGTGATTGGTGTCGGACTCATAAATCTCCTGCGCCTTCTTGATTGCGCCCGGCATTCCTCCGGGCCCGGGTGTAAGGATCAGGGTGGCGCCCAAGGCC
>JBELAJ010000682.1:0-4092 GCA_049508935.1 Terriglobia bacterium
CGCGATATCGATACCCTCTGGAAGGAAATCGGGGAGTTGCTCAATACGGTCTCCCCAAGCGAATGCACAAACTACTTTAACTCCTGTGGATATGTATACACTTAAATCGAAACTGCTCTAGGATCGCTCTTCGTTGCATAGATTCCCCCTAGATTCCATCTACGGATGCGGCGGGGGGGAAGTTCCGCGGCGGCCTGGAGATTTCTCTTCAACGGACAATTGATGCGGCAGGGGCCGGAGAGGGGTCGAGGGCGCGCGGTTACCCATGTTGCGTCTGGGCATGATGCCAGTTCGCGCGCAGGGTGTATTTTCAATCGAGCGGTGGGGTACACGATGGGCGAAATCCGCCGCGCTATTCCATCCGCGCTATTCCATCGCGTCTAGGATTTCATCAAGAGTTACAATCGCAAAAGTAGTGGCGTGATCGGCCGTTCCGTAAGGGATGATCAGGTGCCGGCCGTGCAGGAGACTTCCGCAAGAGTAAACAACGTTAGGGACGTAGCCCTCCCGCTCGTTTTCATTGGGTTCGATGAGGGGTTTCCCCACTCGGCCGATGACCTTAGTGGGGTCATCACGATCGAGCAGGAAGGCGCCGATGGAATACTTCCGCATCGGGCCCACTCCGTGACTGAGCACGAGCCAGCCGGCCTCGGTTTCAATCGGCGAACCGCAATTTCCCATCTGGATGAATTCCCACGGGTATCTTGGCCTCAGAATCAGTTCCTTAGTTCGCCAGAAATGCAGATGGTCGGAGAACATCAAATAGATGTTCTCGAAGTCCTGCCGGCCCAGCATCGCGTACAGCCCCTTTATCTTCCTCGGAAAGAGCGCCATGCCCTTGTTTTCGACGGCCGGGCCGTTCAGCGTGACGAATTTGAAATGCAGGAAATCGGGTGTTTCGAGGAACTGGGGCTGTATTTCTTTGCCATCATAGGCCGTGAAAGTCGCGTAATAAGCGCGCGTGCCGTCGTCATCCTGAAAAAGAACAAAGCGAGCATCCTCGATTCCGTTGCTCTGCGCCAGTGTTAAGGGAAACAGCACGCGTTCGGAAAAACCCGCGTCCGAGGTGAATTGGACCTCGAAAGTCGCTTGCCCCAACATGAGGATCTTTCTGGCTACATTTTCGGTTTCCAGGTCGCGCACCTGAAATTGCTTTACAGCCTGGCTGACGCTGGCGCGCAGGTCTTCGAGTGTGAACGATTCCGCCAGGCCCTTCAGGACTTCCCGGCTGAAGGCCCTTGCAGCGGTGAGTTCGTCCAGCTTGCGCGCGAACAGGTCTTTCCGGAACGCCGCTTGGGGCATTTGTGCCGGTTCGACAGCGTACGGGGTGGGCGCGTCGATCAGGATCTCCCCACGAGTATCGAGCACCCCGGTGCGAAACGTGACGGAGGAGATATGCCCTTCCCCCGTGGCGCGCAGGCTCAGCACGAAGCGCAGCGAGCCGGGCGGGAGACATGTTTGATCGGGGTGCGGCACGATGGAGGGATTGAACAGCGCGGCGGCCTCGAATGAATACTCGTCAGTGAAATACCCTCCGACCAGCAGCAATCTTTCATCGGAGAGTGGCCGGTCGCTTAACAAGTAAGGGCGCACCTCCTCATATCGACGCCGGAAAAAGTCGCGGATGTTCTTGTGGCGTGTACCGAATTCCGCCCACAACCGGGCAAGCTGTGTATGAACCTCATCTTCGGAAAGGGCCATGACGCGGGCGCAAATCTCGCTGGCGCGCTGGCCACTCATTAAATGAAAGGGCCGCATCAGGACACGTTTGCTGTCAGGATAGAGAGTGACGTTCGTGCGATGGACGTTCGGAGGTTTCATCGGTACCTACAAAGCCGGCTCGTTGAAAACGGTGACAGCATTCTGCATGAGTTGCATCTCCACCAGCGAGAGCAGGAAAGCCAGCGTCGATTCCGCTCCCTGGTTCGCGTTCACCCGGTCCACGTGCAAAGCGTCGCGGCAGCCGCCCGTATTGACAGAGTGAAGTTCCAGTCCAAGGTCGTTCCAACCCAAGAACCAATCGAAGGCACGTTGCGCCTGGTCGTACCACCAGGAGTCCGAGGTCGTCCGGTAGGCCTCGAGACACGCGGACACCATCGCTTGAGCCTCGATGGGCTGCTGGTCGAAGGTAGCACGCGGGCCGCCGCGTCGATAAAATCCATTGCTGCCGATGGGCTGGAAGTGGCCATTTTCGGAGGTCTCCACCCCCACCAACCAGCGCAGCGCACCAAGGCCCCGTTCGAACACGACCTTCTGCCCAGTGGCGTGTCCGCTGAGGAGCAAGGCGTGTGCCAGCTTGGGATTGTCGTAACTCAGTTCCTCTTCAAACCAAGGCCAATCCGCGTGAGAGGCTTTGTCGAAGATATCCATCAGCCGCGTGGTGAGCGTCTCGCGAATTTGCTGAGCCAAGCTGTCGCCACCGAGCCGGCGCAGATACTCATGGACTCCGATGAGCGAGAATGCCCAGGCGCGCGGCGAAGTAAACGTGGTCACCGCCGGCAATGCTCGGGCGAAGAGTTGTCCGGCCATGATCTGGAAACTCCGACGCGGGGAGCGTCCCACGCCCACGCCCAATGCCCAGAGCGCGCGGGCGTGACAATCCTCAGACCCCTGCTCATCAAGCCACCGGCGGTCGAAACTCAGGAAGTTATGGAACCGCTTGATTTTGTCATCAAAGGCGTAATTCAAGAAAGCCGCGTAAGTGGTGGAAAGCGACCGTAGGCGTGCCGGTTCCACTTTCAACTCGTCGAGAAGTGTCGCAAGAATGAAGGCCCGCGCGTTGTCATCCGTACAGTATCCTTCGCGAAAATTCGGTACGGTCAGTATTGCATGTTGGAAAATGCCGATCGAATCAGTCATCCGCGAGAGATGGTCCAGCCGCACTTCCGGCAGCTCCCGGGGTTGCTGGTCGAGAGTCTTCGTGGCGAATAATTTTCGCGACAGCACGGCACCCTGAAGGCGAGCCTGTTCGAAGGAGCGCATGTAAAGCCGCGCCACGTTGTTCCAGACCATTTCACGGCCCAGTTTATAGGCGTTCTTGCGCATCGCATGACGGCGTGTCGCATCGCGCAGCAAGCCGGCAACCTCGCGCGCGATGGCCTTAGAGTCTCCAAAGGGCACCAGGATACCGCGCTCTTCCGCCAGCAATTCCACGGCGTGCCAGTAAGGTGTCGAGACCACGGCCTTGCCCGCGCCAAACGTGTACGCCAGGGTGCCCGAGGTAATCTGCGCCTCGTTGAGATAGGGCGTAATGTAAACGTCCGCCGCGCCGATGAACTCCTTCAACTCCTCGAGTTCCACGAAACGGTCATAGAAAATGACATTCTTCTCGACTTTGTTCTTCTTGGCCAGGATTTCGAGACTGAGCCGATAGGCTTCACCGCGCTCCTGCAACTCGTGGGGATGCGTCGCGCCCAGGACCACATAGACAACCTCCGGAAACTCCGCAAGAATCATGGGCAGGGAATTGAGCACGTGCTCAATTCCCTTGTTGGGCGAAAGCAGCCCGAAGGTGAGGAGTACGGTCCTTCCCTCCACTCCAAACTGGTCCTTGTAGTAGTTCGGATCGACGAACGGAATGTCGGGGATGCCGTGCGGGATGAGATCGATTTTGGCGGCCGGAGCCTGGTGGACTTCCTGTAACATCTGGCGGCCGCGCTCGGTCATGACCACAAGCCGGGTCGAGCGGGCAATCAATTCCTGCATGACGCGCCGCTGTGTGTCGTTCGGCGCGCGCAGGAGTGTGTGAAAGGTGGTGACGACGGGCATCTTCAGTTCGTGCACCAGCGCCAGCACGTGACGGCCGGCCGGCCCGCCGTAAATCCCAAACTCGTGCTGAACGCACACGATGTCTGCGTTGCTGATGTTGATGAAGTCCGCTGCCCGTTGGTAGGACGTAAGATCCTGCTCGACGATTTCGAAACGGACTACGCCAGGATATTCATAGCCTTCCTCGATGTCGTTGACCGACACGGCAAAACACTGGCTTTGGGGGTATTCCGCGGCCACGGCAGTCAGCAGGTCGGATGTGAACGTAGCGATGCCGCACTTGCGTGGTAAGTAGTCACCGATAAATGCTATCTTCCGGATTGT
>JBELAJ010000683.1:0-4083 GCA_049508935.1 Terriglobia bacterium
CGGAGATGACGCGGCGAGAGGACTTCAAGACTTTAGTGGCCGATGTCTCGATGGGCCAGGTGGGGGCGGTGTTTGCTCTGGAAGTCTCGCGCCTGGCGCGCTCGAATCTCGATTGGCAGCGGTTGCTGGAACTCTGCGCGTTCACCTCCACTCTGGTGATCGACAAATGTAACGCGATCAAAAATGTGGAGTTCAGATGTCACAACGCCCGTCTATCAGGATGATGCGCGTCTTTTACTCCACATTTTTGACACGGTCGCTACAGAGCCTCTAGCCATGCAATGAGCTTGGAGTCATGACGCCAGGCTCCAGCTCTACCGTTCGGTTGCGTGAGTGGCTTAGCCTTTGACAAGGCCACACATTTTGCTTCCAGATCGAAGGCCAAGTACTTATTCGTCGTGTTGATGCTCGCATGGCCGAGCCAATGGGCGAGGGTACTTAGGTCGAAGCCGGCGCGCAGTAAATATAGGGCCGTGCTGTGCCTCACGCAGTGAGGATGCAGCCGTTTTTGCTTCAGGGAAGGTCTGGTCGACGCTGCCGCGCGGACATGTTTGCGAAGAATGAGCCTTACCCCAAACCTAGTGAGGGCTCTTCCCCAGTGGTTGCGAAAGACAGTCTCCGGGCGGTCTGGATGAACCCCGAGTTCCTCGAGCAGCCTTCGAATCAAATGGACGGTTTCAGGCCACAGCGGGCAGACGCGTTCCTTACGGCCCTTGCCATGAAGCAATACGCTGGCCGGTGGCTGCAGACGCAGGTCGGAAGCCTTGAGATCGACGATCTCACTGACTCGGGCTCCCGTGTTAAACAACAGGCTTACCAATGCAAGGTCGCGGCGCCCGTCGGGCGTCGAGCGATCGATGGATTTCAGAACGGCTTGGATTTCGGCCAATTCCAGATGATCGATTTCCCGAATCGCCACGCGCTTGAAAGGAATGCTTAACACCCGTTGGGCCTGTTCGAGATGCTCAGGATACAAACTCCCCAGATATCGAAAGAAACTATGAATGGCCGTGAGTCGAACGTTACGCGTGCAGGCCTTATTATGGCGCCCAGCTTCCAACTGCTCCAGGAAGGCGAGGATCTGATTTCCGGTGAGTTGTTCCACGCTGAGAGCGCTGGGATCATGTTTCTTGCCGGCCACGAATTGGAGCAACAACTTAAGGCTGTCGCGGTAACTGTGAAGGGTATGGGGGCTCAGGGCCCGTTGGCGAGGGAGGTAGTCCGTAAAGAAGCTGCGGAGAGCCTTTGACAACACAGACACAGAGGCAGCGGGGGAATTCATCGGAGGCCTCCTTCCTCGAAGAGCGGCGCCACGCACTGATGAAATCGCCGGCTGGCGGCTTCCCGGAGCTGCGGCGTTAATTGCAGGTAGTAATGTGTGGAGGCAGGACTGACGTGACCGACATAGCAGGACAGATAGATCAGTTTGTTTGAAACCGGCTCTCCTTCGGCGTACCACTGCTGGAGTCGCTCTAGGATGAAGCTGTGACGAAGATCATGGAGTCGCGGTGGGCGACCCCGCTCGTCTCGTACTCCCACGGTCAAACATAGCTGCCGCCAAGCGTTGGTTAGTCCGTCGCCCGCGTACCCGGGAGAACCGCTGCGTCGTGGACTCCAAAATAGAAAGCTCTCCTTTTCAGCCGGCAGCTTGCTTTGACGACGCAATTCCAGGTAGCTGTGTAATTCCCGCGCTACGGACCTGGAAAGTGGCACCACCCTCTCTTTGTTAAACTTTGTGGCCTGGATGCGGAGTAGGCTCTGCTCTTGATCAAAGTGGCACAGTTGCAGGCGAAGCAATTCTCCCCGGCGCAACCCACAGCAGAAGAGCAGCAACAGACCCACCCGGACAGTTTGAGCTCGCAGCGGATTACCAGCAGAGGGTTTCAAACGTGTGGCCGTCGCAAGTACCTGGGCCATCTCCAGGACCGACACCAGTCGCGGCGGCCGAGGCGGAGAAGGATGGGGAAACGACGACAAATCGGGGATGAAATTGACAGGGGTCTGCCTGGCGTGGAACAGCAGAAAATTGCGGACGATGCGAAGGATGTTACGTCGCACGCTGGGACTCAACCGCTCCAAGCTCTCCGCCCAACGGTTGAACCGATCTCGGTTGACGGTTTTAGCGTGCCCCTGGTGGTGATAAAGGAAGGAATCCCAATGGACTAAGACCCTCTTCTCATTCCCGAATTGGCGGCTCAAAGCCTGCTTAGTAACAATGTAGCCTTGCAGGGAAGCCGCTAGTCCGCTTTGAAAGCGTGTGGGCGGAGAGGGGTAGGGAGCAGTTTGAAATCGGACGCGGGGGAGGAGGTTTTGCCAATCGGGCTTCGATAAGATGGCAGCGCTCGGGGCTCTCGGCACCGGCAATCCCACATTCCGCAAATCGTCGATCGCCAGTCGCAGATAGACTGCGGTACTTTCCGGATCGCGATGCCCCAAAGTATCGCCGATGGTCTTGAGGGAGACCCCTTGGCGGAGTAGCCGAACGGCAAAGGCATGGCGCAGGCAATAAGTTCCCTGGGCGGGAACCTTCAAACCACTGCACTGAAGGCGATGATTAAAGATGTCATGCACGCTGCCGGCAGCCAGCGGACCGTAGGGGGCGCACAGGCGGAAGAAAAGTTCGCGCCGCGGGCTCGGCCTACGCCCCTTTTTCAGATAGCGTTGCAGCGCGTTCCCAACTTCATCGGTTAAGGGCAGAAGCATGAGGTTGGCGAGTCTTGCGTTGGGAAATGCGCAGAACTCTGGCTCGCCAGTCGATGTCATCCAAGGTCAGTGCCACCACCTCACTGCTTCGTAACCCGCAGGCCACCATGAGGAAAAGGATGGTGTAGTCGCGCAGTCCGTGTGGTTGATGGCAATCCACCGAGCGGAGCAAGGCTTGGACTTGAGGCCAAGGGAGGGCTCGAGGCAGCCGTTCCAGCCTGTAGACCCGCGGAGTATCGATGGCGGTGTGAAGAGGGTGCGAGAGCCGCCCCTCGGCGTACTGGAAGCGAAGGAACCCTCGCAAATAACCCACCACATGTTGGAGACTGAAGCGGTTGCAGATTTTTGCTTGCGTGCACACAAACGACTCAACTTGCTCAATTGTCAGATGGGTGAGGGCGGATGGAAATCGCTCATAAGCAACGAACTTCAAGAAGGATCTTAAACAACTCAGATGAGAAGCGATGGTATGCGGGGCAAAGCCGCGCACCCGCTGCAGATATTCTGCGTAACGCCTCAACTCACTTTCCGAGCGCGTGGCAGGCGGGGGAAATCCCCGCACCAGGCCATAAACCTGCTGGAGGAAGTGCTGCACTTGGCGAACCATACATCCACGATTGCGGTTCGTCTTTCGCAGTTGCGCCCAGGCAGCATCAAAGTGTAGCGGGGTTAACTCTCGCAAACTTCGGAGGCCACGCCGCTGGAAATAGCGGGCCACGTGTCGAAGGTTGCCGAATTGAGACCGAAAGGAGTTGAATTCGTATTCACAGCGTTGAGCCCAGTCGCTAAAGTCATCGACGATGGGCCCGAGGATCGGGAGAGATCTATAGGCCGCATGTGCCTTTGGACGAAGTTGGTTCAGCATGACGTTTCCTTTCATTAGTTGATTGAAAGGAAACTTTGCAACCATCCGTCATAAATGTGAAGTTCGGCGACGCTCTAAACCCTGATTTATCGGGGTACCGCATTAATCGCTCCACATTTTTGATCGCGTCACATTTGTCGATAAATGTTGAGCTCAACATTTATCGACGAGGATGGCTGCTACGACCCGGCGGACTTCAACGACGGGCTGCTTTTAGGATTGAAGGGCGTCATGGCCTCCGCCGAAATACATTTCTTGCACGCCCGCCTCCAGGGGGGCAAGCTCCACAAAGCCCAGAAAGGCGAGTTGCGTTTCCCCCTTCCGGTGGGCTTTTACTACGACGCCGAAAGCCGTATCATCCTGGATCCGGACGAAGAAGTGCGGGGCGCGGTAAGCCTGGTGTTTCGGCTGTTTCGCGAAACGGGCAGCGCCTTCGCGGTGATGCAACGCTTCGCCGCCAGCGCGCTGCGTTTTCCCAAGCGCTCCTATGGGGGAGCCTGGGATGGGAAGCTGAT
>JBELAJ010000684.1:0-7515 GCA_049508935.1 Terriglobia bacterium
CCCACCAGCAATTCCAGGATCTGTATAAGATCGTTATCACTGAGCGCATTGAACACGATGACTTCGTCCAAGCGGTTGAGGAACTCAGGATTGAACAGCCGCTTGACTTCCGACATCACCATCTCTTCAGCCTTCCGTTCGCTGGCGCCTTCCGCCGCGGATTGGAACCCCAGGTGGGAGCGGCGTTGCAAGTAACGAGCCCCGATATTCGAGGTCATAATGAGGATGGTGTTCTTGAAGTCCACCGTATTACCCAACCCGTCGGTCAGGTGCCCGTCCTCGAAGACTTGAAGCAAAATATTGAACAAATCGGGGTGCGCCTTTTCGATCTCGTCCAGGAGAATCACCGAGTAGGGGGCGCGCCGGACCCGCTCAGTCAACTGGCCTCCCTCTTCGTAACCTATGTAGCCGGGAGGCGACCCGATCAATTTGGAGACGGAGTGTTTCTCCATGAACTCCGACATGTCGAAGCGAATCAGCGCACGCTCGCTTCCGAATAGAAAAGCTGCCAGCGAGCGGGCCATTTCCGTTTTTCCGACTCCGGTGGGACCCAGGAACAGGAAGGAACCAACCGGCCGGCCCGGAGGTTTGAGGCCGGCGCGGGAGCGGCGAATCGCCCTGGCCAGGGCTGAGATAGCGCGGTCCTGGCTGATAATCCGCTTGTGCAGTTCCTCTTCCGTCCTCAGCAGCTTCGAGCTCTCCTCTTCCTTAATCGAGGTCACTGGTACGCCCGTCCAGCGTGACACGACGTCCTCAATGTCCTCGCGCGTCACGCTTCCCATGGCCGTTTCGTCGATATTGTATTTCTCGCGCAGCAGCCGGAGGTTTTCGCGTTCCTTCCGCTCCTCATCCGAATAGAAGCGAGCCTTTTCGAATTCGTGGTTGGCAATGGCATTCTCCATACGGTGAACCACGAATTTGATCTTCTTCTGCACGTCGATCATCTCTTCTGGCAAGGAACTCTGCCGGAGTTTCACCCGCGCCCCCGCCTCGTCAATCAGATCCACCGCTTTATCCGGCAGGAATCGATCGGGAATGTAGCGGCTGGAGTGGTAGACGGCGGAACTGAGGGCTTCGTCGGTGTAACTGACCGCGTGGAATTTTTCGTACCTCTCCTTGATGCCGAAAAGGATTTTGATGGCTTCGCCTTCCGAGGGAGGGGCCACCTTTATCGCCTGGAAGCGCCGCTCGAGCGATCGGTCCTTCTCGATCGACTTGCGGAATTCAGCCGGGGTGGTTGCGCCGATGCACTGGATTTCGCCTCGCGATAACGCCGGCTTGAGGATGTTCGCAGCGTCCAGTGAGCCTTCCGCTGACCCCGCCCCCACCAGGGTGTGCAGCTCGTCGATGAAGACGATGGCGTTTTGCGATTCCATCAGCTCTTTCATGATGGTCTTCAGACGCTCCTCAAACTGGCCGCGATACTTTGTGCCTGCGACAATCAAAGAAAGGTCCAAGGCCAGGATTCGCTTGTCGGCGAGAAAGGAAGGGACATCACCATCCGCGATGCGTTGCGCCAGCCCTTCTACGATGGCCGTCTTGCCCACGCCCGGCTCCCCGATGAGGACGGGATTGTTCTTGGTCCGGCGGCAGAGGATCTGGACGGACCGCTCCAGTTCGGCCTCGCGGCCGATCAGGGGGTCGAGTTGGTTCTCCATGGCGCATTGGGTGAGGTCGCGGCTGAATTCGGAAAGGAGGGAGGCTTCCTTGGGGCGTGAACTGGAGGCCTTTTCGCTCTGCGCACGGTTCAAGTCTTCGCGCAAGGCGTTGAGGCGCAACCCGCGTTCGTGCAGCATCTCTGCCGCGAACGACTTGTCCTCGCGCAGCAGACCCAATAGCAGGTGCTCCGTTCCTATGTGTTTGTGCGACAGGCGCTCGGCCTCTTCCGCCGCGAAGGCCAGCACCCGCTTGCACTCCTGGCTTAAGGGCAGGTCCACGGAAGTCGAGACCTTCTCGCGCACGGGAGTT
Source organism: Terriglobia bacterium (assembly GCA_049508935.1). Classification (GTDB taxonomy): domain Bacteria; phylum Acidobacteriota; class Terriglobia; order UBA7540; family UBA7540; genus CAVROP01. The sequence goes on from JBELAJ010000684.1 coordinate 1,969, forward strand.
CTGCCTTCGACCTGTTTGCGGATGGACTCAATCGAGGCGTGGGAGCGCAGGAAGCGGTTGGTCAGCGCCTTATCCTCGCGCAGCAAACCCAGCAGCAGGTGCTCCGTCTCGATATAGGGGCAGCCGAATTGGCTGGCCTCGTAGCGGGCGAAGAAAATCACGCGCCGCGCCTTTTCTGTATACCGTTCGAACATAGGTCCCCAGCCCTCTCGGTACCCCCCTCGCCCCGGCCCCCCCGGGGTTGGCAGGTCATTGAACTATTGGAATTTATGGGTGCAAGCCCTACTAACCCAGACCTGCACTACTCGTGTTTCAGCTTTCCATTCGCCAGGCGCAAAACCCGTTCCGCGCGCCCGGCCAATTCCGGATTATGGGTGGCTAGCACCGAGGTCAAATGGTGATCCCGGTGGAGCCTCTCCAACAACTCAATCACCCGTTGGGCGGTGCGCTGATCCAGGCTGCCGGTTGGTTCATCCGCCAGCAGCAAGGCCGGTTGATTGGCTAGCGCCCGAGCCAAAGCGACTCGCTGTTGCTCACCGCCGGAAAGCTCACCCACGCGTCGCGCGGCAGCATTGGCCAGCCCGACTTCTCCGAGAAGTTCCCGGGCGCGCTCGCTGGCCTGTGAGAACCCGTCGCCGCCGATCAACTGCGGTATTACGACGTTCTCAAGAGCGCTGAATTCCGGCAAGAGGTAGTGCATCTGCCACACAAAACCAACACGCAGATTCCGATAGGCAGCACGTTCCTCGTGGCCAAACTCACTGAGCCTCTGCCCCATGAAGTATACCGCACCCCCCGTCGGAGTGTCCAGAGCAGCGAGCAGATGGAGTAGCGTCGTTTTGCCCGTTCCAGACTCGCCTACCAGCGCGACCAGCTCTCCTTTGCAGACGTCCAGGTCGAGTTCGTCCAGGACCACGATCTCTTCGTCACCTGAGCGATAGACTTTCGTCAGTTTTTCCGCGCGCAATAAAGATTGAGTCATTTTGTCATTGAGCCATTGAGTCATTGAGCCATTGAGTCATTGAGTCATCGGGCCATTGAGTCATTTTGTCATTGAGTCATTGGTTCACTAAGCCAGCGAGTCGTATTGTCTTTGCATTTCAATGGCTCAATGGCTCAATTCTATTGCCTCCCACCAGCTCTTGCGGTCCGTTGAGACGCCGCGAGGATCGCCAATAACTCGTTGGCGTCTGCCAGCAACTTTTCCATTCGTGCTCTCGGGAGTACCCCCGTGTCGACAAGCATCTCTAGCCAGAAAACCGTCTCGTCAGCCTCTTCTACGACAACTCCTATCTTCGATATGAATTCGGCTCGGGAGCGTGCCCGGCATACCGCACGATAGTTCGCTGCCACCGATGTCCCCGCACGGAGCAACTGCTTTCCCATGATCCTAGCTTCGTCAGTTTTCGGCAGGCCTCGAAAAAGCCTCACGATCCGAATGGCGAACTGCTTGGTTCTTTCTCTCAACTGCTCAGGCTGCGTCCTCATAGTCTTCCGTGCCTTGGCCAGCACGCACCTCGGCCGCGCCGCTTTAATGGCTCAATGACTCAATCGCCCGATGACTCAATTTCTCATTCGTATCGCAGGATTTCCACCGGGTCTAAGCCTGATGCTGACAATGACGGGTAAAGCGTTGCCAGAAAGCTGATGCCGAGCGCCGCCAGGCTGATCCAAACCCCGTCCCACGGTCGCGCGTGGAAGGGTACCGACGCCAGCGCGTAAACATCCGGCTGGAGCGGGAAAAGCTTGTACGTGCCCCCGAGCCAGGAGCTTCCATAACCGAGAATCAGCCCGAGCAAAGTGCCGAAGGCGCCGATGAGCAGCCCGTGAAGAGTGAAAACCGCCCAGACCTGCCTTTTGCGTGCCCCCATGGACATGAGCACTGCAATATCCCGGTTTTTCTCCATTACCATCATGGCCAGGGTAATGAAGATGTTGAGTGCGGCAACTACCACGATCAAGCCAATGGTCAGGATGGTCACAAGGCGTTCGAGGCGCAGTGCGCTAAGCAGGGAATGGTTCTGTTCCATCCAGGTACTGGTCTCAAATCCCTTCCCTGCGGCAGCCTTGATTTCCTCGGCCACGGACGGTTACTGAGGCAATATCTGTCAAGTCCAGTAAGCGCTGCGCCGCAGGAAGGTTGGTGAACGCCCAGGTGGCGTCGAAGTCGTAGAAGCCGGAGTCAAAGACTCCCACCACCCGGAAGTGGCGATACTTGGGGAAAATCCCCTGTGGAGTCAGGTAACCCTGGGGACTGGTAATGAGGATCGTGTCACCCACGTACGCCCCCAACGACTTTGCCAACTCTTTGCCAAGAATGATGGGATCAGCATCCGCAAAGCTCTGCGAGAGGCCTGCCAGACTTCCTTCCCGCAGTTTCAGTAGCAGGTCGCCGACGTGAACTTCGCGCTGCGGGTCAATGCCTTTCAGAACGATGCCCGACGCACGGGATCGAAAAGAGGCGAGGACCTCTCCGTAGAGCGCAGGGGCACAGGCTACCACATGCGGCAGCCTGCTGAGACGCGTGGCCAAGGCTTCGTAGTCTCTGATGCCGTCGTTCTTGGCGCGCAGCAGATTGACGTTCGCAGTGGCGCCCAGCAGGCTTTTCTCCAGTTCTTCGCGGAATCCATTGTTGATCGCCAGCGCCACAACTAATGCGCAGACACCAGCGGTGACGCCGATGATGGAGATGATGGTCACCACGGAGATGACCGACTGCCTGCGTTTCGCTTTGAGGTATCGCAGCGCGACGAAGAGTTCAAAGGGCATATGCTTCCAAGATTACCAATAATTGAGCCATTGAGTCATTGGGTCATTGGGCCATTGAGTCATGCGGCTATTAGGGTGTCGGATCGCTAAGCCCAGATCATCGACGCATTGGTTCAATGGCGCAATGACTCAATGGCTCAATGGCTCGATCTTCAATACGTGGCTCTTCCCCCTGAAATGTCGTAGCACTGGCCGGTGGTGAACGATGCTTCCGACGAGACAAGGAAATGGACCAGCGCCGCGACCTCTTCGATCTTCCCGGTGCGCCCCATGGGGATTTTGCTGATCATATACTGAACGGTATCGGGCGCGATGGTATCCAGGATCTTTGTCCGTACCACCCCGGGCGCGATGCTGTTCACGGTAATGTCGCCTTGGCCGGCTACCTCTTTAGCCAGAGCCTTGGTGAGCGCAATCACTCCCGCCTTGGTGCTTGAGTAGGGAACGAGGGTGGGGTTTCCCTCCTTGCCGGCGATCGAGGCTATGTTCACAATCCGGCCATAGCGCCTGGAGAGCATTTCGGGAATCACCACCCGGCACATCAGGAAAGTCCCCTTGAGATTCACCGCGTACACACTGTCCATATCCGCTTCCTCTAATTCCCAGAGGCGCGCCGTCTTGCCCGTAATTCCTGCGTTGTTCACTACGATATCGATCGGCCCCAACCGTTGCCGCACGCGATCGATCGCAGCCTTCACCGAAGATGCGGAGGATACGTCGCATTCCACGCCCATGCCAGCCAAGGAATCGGCAACCGAACTGGCGGCATCTTCGTTCAAATCCAGAACCGCCACTTTCGCGCCGGCGGCGTGCAAACGCCCGGCAATTCCTTCCCCGATCCCTCGCCCGCCGCCCGTCACCACGGCGACACGATTCGTCAAGCTGAAGAATCTCTCGTGGTCCATTTTCCTTCCTTCCCTTGCTTCTAGAACTCTTGCACGGCGCCGGCCTCGGCTCTTGAGTTTTGCGGATTTTGATGCGCAGTACGTCCAGCACTGGACTTTACATTATTTCAGCGCAATTATGAAGCCGGGCAGCGTCGCATATATTAAATTATTGTGGAGAAAGGGGCATGGCGATGTCGAGCTTAATTGAATATGAGCAGGCAAGCCCGGAGGTGCGCGCCGTCTACGACGATATCATGGCGACGCGCAGAACGGATCGCGTCAACAACTTCTGGAAGGCGATCGCGCGAGATCCCGCGACGCTCCGCCGCACCTGGCAAAGCGTCAAAGAAATCATGATGCCCGGAGCCCTGGATGCGCTTACCAAGGAGATGATCTACGTGGCCGTCAGCGTCACCAATCAATGCGGTTACTGCATCGCCTCGCACTCCGCCGCGGCTCGCAAAGCGGGCATGACGGATTCCATGTTCGCCGAACTGATGGCCGTGGTGGGTATGGCAAACGAAACGAACCGCCTCGCCAGCGGGTATCAGGTGGAAATCGACGAGCAGTTCAAAGTAGGGTAGGGGCGGTTCGCGAACCGCCCCTACAGCTTACGCACGCGAAGCGTGTAAAGGCCGGAGCGCTGGACCTCCTCCAACCGCTTGAGCAGTTTCGTGAGGTCGTCGGCAACACCGAGGAAGCGCCCGGAAAGTGCATCTGCGCTGCCCGAGGCCAGTTGCACCACCAGTTGCGCCGCCTTCTCCGCGGGCACATCCCGGCCTTTGTCGAATAGCTTCCGGAACCAGGGCAGCCACTTTTTCCCGGCTTCGGATTCAAGCAGGTGCTGACTCATGGCAGTGCGCACAGTACCGGGATCAATAGCGAAAACGCTGACGCCGGAGCTGAGGAGTTCCGCCGCGAGATTCTCGGTGAATCGGATCAGGGCTGTCTTGGCAACCACGTAAGCGCCCATGTGCGCGACTGCCACCGTGGCAGCGCTGGTGGCAAGATTGATGATTCGGCCACGATGACGCGCGATCATGCCCGGTAAAAGGGCGCGCGAGCAAAGGTACGGGCCGCGCAGGTTCACTTCGAAGGAACGCCACCAATCGTCCGCGCCGGCATCCCACATGGGGCCCAGAGGCCCCATGATCGCGGCGTTATTCACGAGCAGATCCACAGGCCCCAGGGCGCCTTCTACCTGGCGAGCCGCGCGTTCAACCGAGGCGGCGTCACTTACGTCGGCGATGACGGCCAAGGCCACGCCGCCCGCCTGTCCAATAGCCCCCACCGTCTCGGCCGCTTGCGCTTCGGACCTTGCCGCTACTCCTACCGCCGCCCCGGCCTGGGCTAGCGCCCGTGCGATGGCGCGCCCCAGACCGCGGCCTGCGCCGGTCACAATCGCAACCTGATTTCGAAGTTCATCATTCATCACTAGCTCCCGCAACAGAGCCCACAACGGGCGACGACAGCGGATAATGTCAAAACTGGCGAGGGAAACAGAGCCCACAACGGGCGACGACAGCGGATAATGTCAAAACTGGCGAGGGAAGGTTTTAGCGCTTGTTAATTAAGTGGGAATATATTATGTTGGTAATATAATCTTATATCGTCTACTGCTACTTCCGCAAGCCTTGCAGGCCATTCAGGCAGCACATGCTTGCCCAAGTCTCACGTGCGCATCGCCCCGTCGCCACCCGTAGCCCAACCGATAACTTGATCGGTGCGTTATCAAGTATGAAGCTTGGGACTCATCAGCATAGAGCCTTGCTCAGGCAAGCATTTGATCCCCTGCTGGAGCTTCGTGCACGCCGCGAGGCGCCCGGACTCTTGACCAGCCCCTGCCATACCTGCGCCTCTTGGAACGCCAGGTAGAGTCCGCGGAATTCCC
>JBELAJ010000685.1:0-6501 GCA_049508935.1 Terriglobia bacterium
CCCAGGGCTTTCTCCCGGATCGCCAGCGCACGCTTGTCCAGCGGCTCCGCCTGCGCGTACCGGCCTTGGGCGCGATACAGCAACGCGAGGTCGTTCAGGCGCGTGGCCACCGCGGGATGGTCGGGGCCCAGCGCCTTCTCCGTGATCGCCAAGGCGCGCTTGTCGAGCGGCTCTGCCTGCGCGTACTGGCCCTCGAGGCGGTACAGCGCCGCGAGGTTGTTCAGGCTGGCGGCTAAATTGGGATGCTCCGGACCGAACTCCTTCTCGGCAACCTCCACCGCCTTCTTCGCCACCGCTAACGCACGCCCGTACTTGCCCGCGCCATAGAGTTCCGTGACTTCCTGATCGAGTGTCTGCCATTCACTGCCCGCTCCCTGCTGCGCGAACGCGGCGGGGAATACCAAGCAAATCAGGACCAGGAATGCGGAGATTCTTCGTCGTTCCCCAAAAAGAATGGCGGACTCCTCAGGACGACGTGCCATCCAAGTCATTCTCCACCTTTCGCTCCAAATCGAGCATCCATGCGTGCAGAGCAGCCGCCGGTCAGGCCGCTCGTATCCTCGATCTTCGCGATAACTGCGAAGACAGAAGAAACAGGAATCCGGGCGCTGCGAACGCCAACCATGCCCAGCCTTTCGGGTACGTGCCGGCCGTCGCGCGGATCAAGGCGAGCGACGACCACTTCTAACCCGCGTGATTTGTTTTCGCCGCCCCGCCGACTTCCCAGAACCCCGTTTATCGGGAGTCAGGCTGGCACCTCCGAGCGGTTGGCCGACAAATCAGCGGGTGTATAACTTCCGAGGGCCGACGATACGGATCGTGAATGCTCTCTGCAAAAGCTCATGCGCCCACAAGTGGTCCCCGTGAACTTCGTGATGCTACTCCTCGGCCCCCCACTCCCGAAGTAGCGCAACTGTCCTCCTTTGACTGTCGCCGCCAAACAGCAGCGCATATCCCAAGGGCGTACACTCCACGATCTCGCCCGGCCGCTCGTAGTTCCCGGGAAGCTTCACGCGAACACTGAGATCTGCACCGCGTGTAATCAGTAACTGCGCCGCCGGAAAGCCTTCATCGTCGAACTGCGTAACCGCATGGAAGATGGCCGTTTGTCCGCCGATGCCGGCCTCATCGACTGTTGCGCGGGCATTCACGTCAGCTCCACGATCGAGAAGTAGAGCGACTGCTGCAAGGTTGCCGTATTCCGCAGCCACATGCAAAAGCGTACCTCCTCGAAGCAAGAGCAAGCGTCCGCCGGTTTGGCCGCAATCGAGTTCTGAGAAACGTTTGTTCACAAGCCCAGCTTCGGCGTCAATCAGCTTTGCCAGATCATCTAGCCGCCCGCGGAGCAGTGCCAGCACCGGCGGCGCGTCATACTTGGTCTCGCCGCCGGCCCCGAGAAGGACGTCGATACAGGCGCTCAAGCGTTCCAAGGAACGCGCATAACCTGCAATGAGGTAGTCGAGAGCCGTGCCCGGATATGGATGGCCGCTTATCTCGTACCCATGGTCACGGCAGTTCGGATTTCCGCCGTGCTCGAGAAGCCACTTAAGAGCGGCCGGGTCCAATGACTCGCACGGGGCAAAGATGATGGGGAAATGTCCGTGCCACAGGGCGTTCACATCCGAGCCGTGCGACACCAGAAGCTCCATCATCGGGATGCGATAGGCGTTGAGAGCGGCTCGCATCAGGGGGCCGTCACCACCCTGGTGCACGTCCGATCCATGCGTGATCATCCATTCCGCCATCGCCAGTCTCACCGGACCCGGTGGCTCCCATGGCACGCGGCATTCGGCTACCCAGGTGAGCGGCCCATCCTTGCCATAGCCAAGTGGGGCAGAGTGCAGAGCCGGGTTGCGCGTCATCATGGTCTTGACCCGGGCGATTTCGTTGGTGTCGATTGCCTGCTTGAGTTGCCCGATTTCCTCAAACGACTCGACGTGAGCCTTGAGCTTGGGCCAACTCGCAAACCCGTAGCGACGCGCGATCTGGAACTGCGCATCGGCGACTGATGCCGCGCCGCCCGCCTTAACCAGGTCCTTGGCTTGGTTCTTTAGGTGGCGAAGATTGGGACGCTTGGGAAGAGGCCGTGGGGCCCCCTCTGGATCGGTTGACATAGCTGCCTCCTTTCATCGAGCCACCCGGTGTCCGCACAATCGGGCTGAAAGAAGGTTGCTGAGACTTGAAACTGAAAGGTGGGCTTCTGCCCTTTCCGCGGACCGGATGCGTCCTTCACGCTACAATAATCCTATCACGGAGCTCCAAATCTGCAGCCAAAGTCCCCCACGTAATGATAAAGGGTGGGACCAATCCGCAGAGTCGCGGGGGAGACTAAACCGTGCCTTGGGGGAGAAATTGGAGGACACCATGATTCCGAGCCCATGACGCGCCACTCGGAAGCTATTCCTGTCCAAAAGTCGGCATCGAGGAAGTTTGTGGTGGCATAGCAATCGCCGGGATAGATTGCGAACGCCGTAGGGTAGGTCGAAGTCGCTCAACCCATGTATCGCACTCGGTAATATTAGGCGTGGCGAAGAGCTTCACGAGTGAACAACAAGGCCACGCGCGATGCCCCGTCGTCGCGCGCTTTGCCACCGCCAGCGATTCTCTCGGCCTGACCAAACCGGGAGGGAAGAGCGCCAACTCCGCCAGTGCACGTCGGCGCACACGCGCGCAGAGTGGTGACCTAGAGAATCCCCAGTCTTCATGGGGGTTACGTCATGTTCCGGCATGTTGGTGCGCAACAGTGCAAAACCGACTTTGGGGGTCCTAAAATCCCCACGCACCGGTGGATTACCGAGAAGCCGATGACCGGCGCTGCGATGAACCTTACAGGCGGAATCGCAGGAGCCAAGGCGAAGCCATGGAAACAAAGGGCGAGGGATAAGACGGGGTATGCAGCCCAGGTGAAGGCGGGATGGATTTTGTGACGTAGTTTGTGACGTAACCCCACATTATAGGCACCAATCCGCAGCTGCCGCAGCAATTGCGAGACTCAGCCCCAAAATGCATGAAACGGGCATGAATAAAGGGTGTAATGCAATTGCTGCGGATTGCCGCCAATGATATTTCATGTTCTCATAACTCAAAGGTCGCTGGTTCAAATCCAGCCCCCACAATAACTTACCTGCAGCGCAAAACTGCGCGAAGCGCTTTGGAGTGCGACTGCCGCCCCGCGTATCGGCCGGTAATGATGGATAGAAGGGGACTTCCCGAGAAATCAACTGGACCTCCTATGGGCCCTTCTGCCCTCTGCGCTACGAGGTGGTTTTTGGGCATCTCGCCTCGTCGGCAGGGCGTTTCTGAACTCAACAAACGCTCGGCCAAGCAGCGATGTGGGCGGCTAGACGACTAGGACGTGACCATCCTCCCACCGACTTCAGCGGTCCGCTCGAGCGTGGCTTCTGCCCCTTGACTGTCTAGATTAGACGATCCTTCAGCGAGGTCTTAATTTTCTGGCGAAGCGGGGCTTCGGTGTTGACTGGTGCTTGAGTCGCCAATCGTTGCGGATGAGAGGTTCCATCGCGACCTGTATCGACTTCAATCCGTAACTCACATGATCATCCATCGCCGCCTGCGCTTTACGGGGGTCCCCTTCTGCAATCGTGCTAATCAGGTTTTGATGAAAATTGGGAGGCAATATCCGCTGCCCGCGCGTCGTGTCGTAAAGCCAATTAAAGACAAGAACGTGGCTCTTCTCGATTTCCGATTTCAGTAGCCCGCAACGTGCATGCTCAGCGATTCTCATGTGGAGATCCACATGGACCTCGTTCACGGCAAAAGACCAGTCATCGGCGGGATCCCCGACAGGCGGGTTGGCATACAAAGCGTCGACATTAGCGGCTAGCCGTTTTAGTTCCAGCCGTTCTTGAAAGGTGGCCCGCTCTGCGCAGAGGCGAGCCGACTGGCCTTCCAGGGCTTGCCGCAATTCGAAGTGCTCTCGTATCTCTTGTGCGGTAGGCACCTTAACTCGAGTGCCGGCCCGGGGCCGGCTTTCCAACAGGCCCTCGATCTCCAGCCGTTGCAGCGCCTGCGCCACTGGCACCAAGCTCATGTCGAAACGCTCCGCAAGTCTTCGCCGCGAGAGAACGGACCCCACGGGCAGCGCCCATTGGGCATTGGGCCGAAGCCCACTTCAAAGTTCCCTCCTTTCGCAGTGGTCCCGATGAGGTTGTCAAGAATCCATTCGGCCGGCTGGTAGATATCATTGGGTAGGTAAGAAAAAGCTCTTCCACAGGGGTAGATGACCTTCCAAAGGCCCGCCGAGGGCCCGCCGGGTACGGTCCGCTCCACCCTCATGCGCACACCCGTTCTGCTGCCGGTCCTTTGTTTTCTGCAACATTCTCGCTTTGTTCCGGCGATTTTGAGGTTTCGCCGGCGTTTTCCTCTTCCGGACTTTCTGACCCAGGATTCGTAGGGCTGGCCTTCAGGCCAGCACCTGCCGACCCTTCGCTGCGCTCAGGGCAGGCTCTGAAGGTCGGCGCTACCTCTGCGGCAGGGTCGAGCCCGACGACGTTACTCAGTTCCTGCGCCTCCTGGTCATTCGACACATTGTCGGGAGGTCCGGTCTCCTGGGTAGGGGCACGCCATGGCGTGCCCGTACGGGCGGTTCGCGAACCACCCCTACACTGCTGGGCATGCTCTTTGCGCATGGCCAGGATGATCTTGACCTTGCGGTCAATCGAGCGGTCGAGAGCCATTTCCTGCCGCGCCAGCATCTCCCACGTCTCCCCCGCCGGAGCCAGGCAGGTGTCGCGCTCGATCCCGTCCTTCTCCTCCTGCGCCTTCACCTCCTCCCCGAACGCCGCTTCCACGGCCGCGATCTCCTCCTGCAGCAGGCGCACGAGTTCCTGGTGCAGGGCTTCCACACCCGCCGCGCCGCCCATGCATTTGTTCTCGTAATCGCGTAGCCCTTGCTCGTCGTTCTTCGCCTGGTACTCGGCCCGATCGATGAACAGCCACAGCAGCCAGCGAAGCCGCGCCGGTCGCCACCCTATCGCCCCCGGCTGATAAGTTTTGAGCACCCGCGGCTGCCCCGGCGTGAAAACCCACCGGCCGGCCTGCTCGCGAATCACCCCCAAGAGCGACAGCAGCAGGCGCAACTGCACGCAGCGCTCGGTAGGCTCGCCCACGGCAAGGTCGGTCGCGGCGAAATTCGAGGCATCGAAAGTGGCGGCGACGATCTGCTCGCGGCGCGTGCGTTGCCGCTCCTCGACCGCCTGGAGGGCGCGCCGCATCAGGCCCGTCTCCATGCGCTCGATCCGGTTGCGACGCCAGTAGAGCTTGGCCAGGTCTTCGATCTGCCGGTCCCAGAGCGCGTCGCCCGGCCCGTAAGCGGTCGCAAGTTCGCGCTTCAGGGCGGCGTAGCGCTCCGGATCTTCGCCAAGCGCGCGCATGACGGCGGCCTCGTTTTCGGGCGCCGCATTGCAGCCGTGCTTCAGGGCGTTCATTTTCACGCGCTCCTTTCCGGCCTCGCTGCGAGGCCCGGTGGAGCGCTCGGAATTGCGCCGCGCGGCGTCGACACGCCGGGGAGTAAGACAAGTGGACTTGCGTAAAGACATAGTATTCTCCATCGTCAGGAAAGTTCGGGGGCAGGGGCGGCAGACGAACCGTCCCCACAATAGGTGAGACTCGCGTTCACAGGCCTGACACGCTATCAGAAGGCTAGAGGCCTGTCAATAGTACTTCAGTAAGCATACGCAGCTAGGCCATGTAATCAGACGACCCTCTCCCTTGGGGAGAGGGTGGACCGCTGCCGGCGTTTTCATCAGCCGGAGCGGGCCGGGTGAGGGGTCACTTTCTCCCCTCTCAACCCTCAGCGATTTCAAATGGCAAACGGCAAACTCAAATGGTCTGCAATTGGCCGATTCTTCAAATCCTAAATCATCTGACCTTTGCCATTTGCCCTTTGAATTGCTTTTACCCTTGGTGGTTGCGTTTTGACTCTTGACTGGTTCGGATGATCCTGCAAATGACCCCTCACCCGTCACGCTCCGGCGGATGACGGCGCGAGAGCGTGACGCCCCCTCCCCAAGGGAGAGGGCTGTCGGCGCGGGTCTGGCTGGCCGCGGAAACGTGGGTGGCGACGACATTGCATTCTATGTTGAGGCTGGCGCAGGGCGAATCCCTGCGTTGCGCGGAGACAGAGAACGCGTGGCGATTGAAAAAGCGATTACAATTGTAGTAAATTGTATACATGAAAATGGTCTTTGACTCTTCCACCCTGATCCTTTTGGCGAAGATCGACCTATTGCGAGAGAGCGCGGAGGACATCTCGATCGTTATCCCGCCGAAAGTGAAGGAGGAATGCCTTTTTAAGGAAAGCCTGGACGCCTTGCTCATAAAGACCCTCATTGCCGAAGGGAAGATCAAGGTGGAAAAGGCCGGGAATCAGGAAGCCGTGAGAAAGCTCCGGGCAGATTTTAGAATCGAGGCAGGGGAAGCCCAGGCGCTCTGGCTGGGAAAAAGGCTTGGGGTTCCCTTAGCGGTCGATGACGGACCCAC
>JBELAJ010000686.1:0-4022 GCA_049508935.1 Terriglobia bacterium
GCCGCCGAAGGGGAGCTTCGATGAAGACGCGGCGGCTCGCGGCAAGGAACTTTTCGAAGGCCAAGCCAAGTGTACGACATGCCACGTTCCGCCGCTCTATACCGAGCCAGGGTGGAATCTGCACATGCCGGGAGAGATCGGAGTCGACGATTTTCAGGCCAATCGCGCTCCGGACAAGCGCTACCGCACAGCTCCCCTGAAGGGGCTCTGGACTCACACGACGGGTGGCTTTTACCACGACGGGCGCTTTGCAACGCTCAACGATGTTGTCCAGCACTACAACAGCTTCTTCGGGCTCGGTCTGAATGACCAGCAAGTCCTTGACCTGGTCGAATTCTTGAAGTCGCTGTAGCTAGTTTGGTTCATGCTGCAACGATTCGGGATGGCGTGTTCGTTTTTGTTCAGATCGTCAATTTGATCGCCATCATCCCGGTCATTGAAGGCGATGGCAAACTGGCGGGTGCGATCGAGGCCCACGACCTCCTGAAGGGTATCGAAAGCAACCCACAAGTGCACGCGACAATGCGGCAGGATTACGTTGTCGCGCGTCCGGGCGAGACCGGGGACGAAGCCTCGCGCGACATGGTCGTTCATAACGCCGAAAACATCGTGGTGGTCGAAGGCAGCGAATTATTGGAGCCCATTGGTGTGGCGCCCGCCGCTGATATCCTGCGCTTACGACGCTGGGTGATCGAAGAGGAAGGCTTCGGAAATCACCCGGTGCCAGCCAACGACTCCCTCCCTGCTTGAGTATGACAACCAAAAAGGCGGTCGGCCTAAGGCGCCGAAGCGATGCCAGAAGGTGGCTCCCACTTGGCTGCCAAGGGTCTCTCTGTCAAGCTGAAGACAATTTCTTCTTGCCCGAGGTGCTCTGGTACAATGCCAACCGTGCCGGACTCTTTGTACAAACCTGGGCAAACGCTGGCAAAGGTTCCCATTTTCTCCGGGCTGACGGAAAGCGAGTTGGGTTTCCTGGCCCAGCGTACGGCTCCCCGCCACTACTCGGCGGGCGAGATGGTATTTGGCGAAGGCGAGCCTTGCTCGGGGCTTTTTGTGGTTGAGTCCGGCAATGTCCGCATTTTCAAGAGTTCCCCCAACGGACGCGAACAAGTACTAAGTATTGATGGCCCGGGCAGTTCTATCGCCGAGCTACCCGTCTTCGATGGGGGAGCATACCCGGCGTCGGCAGCCGCGGTCGACGACGTCACCCTGCTTTTTGTGAGCAAACACGATTTTCAAGCGCTCTGTCTGGCTCATCCCCAAGTTCCTCTCAAGGTCTTGCGGGTGGTAGGCGCGCGCCTTCGGCGCTTGGTGGGAATCATCGAAGAACTTTCATTCACCACCGTGCGCCACCGGCTGGCTTCCTACCTCTTGCGCCTGGCTCAAAAGTCCGGGAAGCGCACCGCCGAGGGTGTGGAAGTCACTCTCCCCATCACCAACCAGGAATTGGCAGCGCAAATTGGTACGGTCCGCGAGCTGGTTTCCCGGAATCTTTCCCGCTTGCAGGCTGAAGGCATTCTGAGGACCGATGGGCGCAAGGTCCTCATCTATAACTTGAAGGCTCTCGAAGGCGAAAACCGCTCAACTGAGTGATCTCCGTCCCCCCCTTAGGTTGCCTATTGTAATGGCCGTGACAAAAGTCATCGTCATGTGTCCGTTGCTCCCCTAACATCAATACGTGAAGCGGGGCCATAAGGCATGGACCTTGGCCCGCGAGGAGGAAGCGATGAGCCTGACGGCGGAAAAAACGGTACGGGAATTAGCCCTGGGAAAACCGGGCGCTGCAAGAGTTTTTGAGAAATTAGGTATCGACTATTGCTGCGGGGGCAAGCAAACACTCGAAGAAGCTTGTCGCACTGCGAGTATACCGGTTGACGAGGTGCTGGACGCTCTCGAAGTGGCACCCCCTTCGGGCCAAGCCTTTCCAAAAGACAGCGATTGGCAAACGGCGCCACTAGCTGATCTGATCTTCTACATCAAGAACACCCACCACAAATACACGCGCGAAGAGATTGCGCGTCTCGGCCCTCTTTTCGATAAGGTCTGCTCGGTCCACGGAGAGCACCATCCCGAACTTTTGCCGCTGCGCGCGACTTTTCAGGGCCTGGCTCAGGAACTGACCACACACATGATGAAAGAGGAGATGGTCCTGTTCCCGTATATGGAAAGGATGGAGGAATCCGTTATTCAGAAGGAGCCCATCCTGCCAGCGCCCTTCGGCACCGTACGAAATCCGGTGTCGATGATGGAGCATGAGCATGATTCGGCCGGCAACGCACTGCGTGCCATACGGGCATCCAGTAATAGCTATACCGCTCCACCCGACGCTTGCGTTAGCTATCAGACCCTCTACAAGACTTTGGCGGAATTTGAGGCGGATCTACACCAGCACATTCACCTTGAAAACAACATTCTGTTTCCCCGGGCAATTGCTCTCGAAATTGCACACTGACAGGAGATCGAACTGATGTCCGCATTGCTGACGCAAACTGAGGGGGAGGCCCGACGCCCGCGGAGATCTTTAAGATCACCGCGGTACGTGAGACCACGCTCGCGCGCCTGTTGATGCTCTATATCAGCACCGGGCTGTTTTTCATGTTGCTTCCCGGAACCTTTCTGGGGGTCTGGAACCTGCTCGCGATCAGCAGCCGCCGCGCGGCGAATTCAGTGTTGCCAACATGGATTCAGGCGCACGCTCATGCCCAAATCTTCGGGTGGATCGGAACCTTCATCTTGGGTATCGGTTTCTATTCCATTCCCAAGTTGCGTCGCATCCACCCGCTTGAGCTGTCGGTTGTGTGGGTCACCTTGGGATTATGGACCTCAGGGGTTACCCTGCGTTGGCTGACCAACGTTTATCAATGGCATTGGCGAGCACTTCTTCCGCTGTCTGCGGCCTTGGAACTCGCCGCCTTTGTGATTTTCTTTCGCACCATTTCTGGCCACCGCCCGCAGCACTCTGGTAAAGAGAAACTGGAAGAATGGATAATCGTAGTCATCGCGGGATCAGTCGGTCTGCTGCTCACGCTCCTGGTCAATCTCGGAGCAACCTTGTACCTTTCCCTTTCGGGAACGTCCCCCGAACTGCCAGCGGGTTTCGACCGAAGCTTTCTGGTCCTCCAAACCTGGGGTTTCCTGGTGCCCTTTGTTTGGGGGTTCAGCGCCAAGTGGTTTCCCATTTTTCTCGGATTGCGGCCCGTAAAGGGGCGCGTGCTGTTGCTGGCCGTTGCGCTGAATTCCCTGGGAGTGCTGGCAGTATTCTTGAGCAACACGCTAGTGGACGGACTATTCCTGCTCGCCGGAATCATGCTTGCCGTTCATGCCCTCGGGCTGTTTGAATGGCCCGAGCGCCTTCCCAAGGTCAGAGGCGCACATAGCAGTTTCCCAAGCTTTGTTCGGATTGCCTATGGATGGGCGTTGGTCGCCGCCGGGTTGGGTATCTGGGCTGCCTCGGTGGCAAGGCCGCAAGGGATCTGGGGAGCCTCGCGTCATGCGTTGACTGCCGGCTTCCTGGCTACGATGGTGTTTGCAATCGGCCAACGGGTCCTTCCGGCCTTTGCCGGAAGGCCGCTATTCAGCACCAAGCTCATGTTCGTGGCCCTGCTGCTCCTGACCGCAGGATGCCTGCTGCGCGTCAGTTCTGAAATTCTCGCTTATCAAGGTTTCTTCCGTCCCGCGTGGGAAGGGCTTCCCCTATCGGCAGTTACAGAGATGATCGCTGTATCATTGTTTGCAATAAATCTATTCCTAAGTTTTGTAAGACGACCACTGACCTATTCTGGAATTTAAAGCAACTCTTTGCCATTTCGGAATTCTTGACGCTCCTTACGAACACCCGTTCGTGCTCCCGCAGTTCGTGCAGCGATAGCAGGACTCGCTGCGGGTTATAATGGCCCCACATTCCTTGCAACCTGGTGCGTCCGTCAGCGTCTCAGCTTCCAGAGTCCTGTCGATCCTTGCAGTCTCTACACCGCCTGGCCCAGGGCACCGCTTCTAAGCGCGCCTTGCTAATCGCCTGCCCG
>JBELAJ010000687.1:0-4020 GCA_049508935.1 Terriglobia bacterium
CGGCCTCGTTCGTAGAGCTCCAGAATGCGCTTGCGGATCGGAATCGGTATGGCTCGCATGAACAGACTCTGCCATAAAAGTCCGCTCGCCGCAAGCTACATTATTTATGGAAATGCTCTAGGAGCACTGACATGGGTATGAATATTGGAGGGCACGTGGAGAAAAGTCAATTGTCTCGAGGCAGATGGGATATTGGCGAACCACAAGCCGTAGACGCTGCAGGTTCTCTGCAGTTCCTCGATTTGACGACATACCGAGATTCTTTGCTTCGCTCAGAATGACAGGTTCGCGAGTTGGTTTTAGCCTCCCGCTAGAGATCGGCAAAATCCATCTTCGGCGGTTCTCTTCGGAAACCACGCGTCCTGATGGCCGCATACACAAATCCTGCGACAAACCAGATGCCCCCTGCCCATTTCGCCGGCCGGGGAAGGCTCCACCAAATTCCAAAACAAAATACGAACCCCAAGCCTGGTACCAGCAAATCTGTAAGCAGCTTTCGCCTCCGGCCGACTTGAGGACGAAGGCAAAACTGCTGAATACACGTAAGGTTGACACCCATAAAGGCCAGGAAAGCGCCGAAGTTGAGCAACTCGGCGGCCCGTTCGTAGCTGATGGCCAGCGCGCCGACCAGGGCGAGTACGCCAATCACCATGACATTGAAGGCCGGAACATTGTACTTTGAGTCCAAGCGGGCGAAAAACCTGCGTGGTAGGACATTGTCTCGCCCCATCCCGTAGAGCAACCGAGCTGCTCCGGCCACGCCCGCCAAGCCGGTGCCAAGGCAAGCGATAATTAAGATCACGGCCATGGCCTGAAAGAGCGCCATGCCTCCCACGCGCATGCATACGTCTATAAAAGCAGTCTCGAGATTCGGAAAGGTGTGGTAATCGGGCCACACAAGCGTACCCAAGTACACTTCTAGGGTGCTGAGAATCCCACAAATGAAACACACTAAGACCGTGGCAGCGGGAACCGTGCGCTTAGGGTTCTCCACTTCTTCGGCCAAGGTTGTCACCCCATCGAACCCAATGTAGGTGAGAGCGGCAAGCGATGTGGCAGTTCGGAGCGCCCCAAAGTTGAAAGTCGACGGATTATAAAAAGGCTGCAGTGACATCAATCCGCCGAGCCCGTGAAGGTGGAAGAGAAAACGGATTGCAGTGAAAAAAAACGCTACCACCACGATGGATACGATGGCCAGCAGAGCCTCATTGGCGCGCGCCGTGAAGCGGATTCCGAGCAGGTTAAGGAAAATGATGATGCTCACCACCAGCCCTACCCAGGCGGCGTAGGGGATTGCCGGAAACAACCTTTTGAATGTCAGAGCCGGGTAGATCACGTTGACAATCGGGATAACCAGGTAATCCAAGACCATCGCCCACCCAATCAGGGAGCCGACATGAGGATTGAGTCCACGGCTGACGTAGGTGTAGGCGGAGCCTGCGGAAGGGTAGATGGCAGCCATCCGGCCGTAGCTGAATGCCGTAAGCATCATGGCCGCCATGGCCACGAGAACCGCCGTCGAGACATGGCCATAGGAGAGTTTTTGCGCGATGCCGAAAATCCCCACCGGGGCGATCGGCTGAATGAGGACAATCCCGTAGAAAACCAGATCCCAGATTGTCAGGACGCGGCGCAGGCGAAGCGGGCTAGTGGCGGTCGTCAGTTCCAAGGGCAACAGGCTCTCAAGATGATTCAAACTCGGTGAGATCGATACCTTCCAAATCCGGATCGTAGTATTGGTTCGACGTCAGCAGTTCGTCCCAAGTAACTTCCCGGTCCGCATAAACGGCCGTCCGAGCCAAAATAGCGCTCAATGTCGTCTCAGCGCCCTGGGCAGCCTGGTTGTGGTACTTGCCCGTCAGGATGCTGTCCACAAAAGCCTTGGTCTTCTCCGTGTCCGCCTCGTCGAGGGCGCCATGGAATTTGCCCGCGGCCTCTTCGGCGCCGCCCTTCCTTCCCAACGCGAAAATATTGGTGCTGGGTGAGATACTATTTCCCCCGCCGTTCCAACTCCAGGGCTCGTCACCGTAGATGCCCACAATTCCTGAATAGTGGGACTCCGAGACGCCTTTGGCGCCGAAAAAGCGCTCCGCCACATCCCAAAAACAGTCGCCAAACTGCACGTGATTCAAACTCACCCGAACATTGTCTGGATAAGTTAGAATCACATCGATGTGGTCGCACGTATTCCCCCAGTCTTGCCGCACTTTGCGACCGCCTGTGCCTACCGCCTTGAGGGGATGGCCCTTGAGCACCCAGTTGCAGATATCAATCACGTGGATGCTCTGGTCCACGATGATGTCTCCGGAAAGGACGCGATCCCAATAGAAATTCCGAATCCGCAACTCGAGCGGCGAGGCGTCCGGCCGCCGAGCCGGATAGGTTAATCCCGTCGCGTGATAATACGTCGAGGCTTGAGCAATCTTCCCGAGGGCCCCCGCATGAATCCGTTTAACCATCTCGACGTAAGGCGGAGCGCAGCGAATTTGAAAGCCGATCTCCAGGCTCAATCGCCCCTCCGCTTTCTTCCCCAACTCCATGATATGCTTGGCCGCCCGCACATCCACACCCGTGGGCTTTTCACAATAGCAGTGCTTGCCTGCGGCAAGCACCGCTTCCAGGTGCCAGGGATGAAAGAAATCCGGAGTCGCAATATGGATGACATCGAGTTGGTCTGATTCGGCAATGGCCTGGTAGGCCTTCGGCCCTTTGAATATCAACTTAGGATCGATCCCGGAGTACCCTTTCTTCGCCGCGAGCTCGTCGAAGTGCTGTTTGGCCTTTTCAAGTTGGTCAGGGAAAAGGTCGGCGAGCGCCACGTAGCGCGCGTTGGGGTGTTCTGCAAGCGCTGTTGCTACAGCCGTACCCCGATGCCCGCAGCCCAACAACCCCACGCGCAGCGCCGAATTCGCCGCCGTGCCGCGCACGAGTTCAGGCTTGATGATCATCAGGCCCGCTGCCGTCGCCGCACTCATGAATTCCCTGCGCCCAATATTTTTGGGTTCGTTTGTCATGGTCTTCTGTCTCCTTTAGAAATTTTTTCAGCAATCCTTCAAAATCGACGCGCAACGATCTCGTTACCCATCACCTGGCTCTCATCGTTTCTGTCTATGGGTGGGTCAATCCCGTCCGCAGGAATTCCTGATATCGTTCCTTGTACTCCGCTTTGTAATCATCTACTGCGCGCTCGAAACTCAGCGGCGCGACTCCCGGCTTCATTCTACCCTTTACGTTCACCTCGTGTGTGCCAGCGGGAAGTATCAATTCGCCGCCTTTGATCTGGACCGGTTTCCCGTCCGCCTCCGCCTGTTGCGCCTCGTAAAACCACGGGATGCGGATTACCACATGCGCGGGCGCCTGCCGAAACTGATTGGAGAGCTCCACGTCCCAGCCGCCGGAGTTAGTTCGCAGGATGGCGGTCACGGGGCCAAACACCGTGGGCTCGTTAACCGCTGCGAGAGTTTTCCCGGGCTGCATCCAAGCCGGCGAGACGGCCGAAAAGAAGTAGAGGTCATTCTTGTATTCCCGCACCAGCATGTTGCGCAACAGTTCGATGATCGCCCCCGTAGTGCTACCATCCGGCATTATGTTCACGCCTTCCGTGAAATCCCGAGTGCTCCAGGGGTAGGTACAACATTCCTGGGTAGCGTTCGTGGAGCTCGTATGCAGGAGCATCGAATAAAGGTCTTTGACCGTTAACTCCTGATCTTCCGGATCCCCGCGGACCAGTTGGTTTTCCGAGTTGTCGGGAGTGTGGAAGTAGTGGAGGCCCGGCCGGGTATCAAAAACGTATCCGTCCGAGGTCTTGGCGATGGCGTCGGGCTGCACATAAGCTGAAATACCTTCCGCGTAGGCTGCCCGCGTTTTGCGAAGGCTGGCGGTCACGCGGGGATCGAATGGGTCGAAAAGCGGCTCCGGGTAGAGTGTGTGCATGTTGTCCCAATTGTTGCCCGCCAGAGTTTTATCGAGTGAGGGAGGAATGTAACCCCCGCTTTTAGCTGACTGGATAGATAATTGCTT
>JBELAJ010000688.1:0-4012 GCA_049508935.1 Terriglobia bacterium
GGCTTCGCTTCGTTCACGTTCAAGGCGCGGCCGTCCACCTGTGTTCCATTCAACGCCGTAATCGCTTTGGCCGCTTCCTCGTCATTAGACATCTCCACGAAACCGAAGCCGCGAGCCCGGCCTGTGTCCCGGTCCGTGATTATATTGACGCGCGTGATCTCTCCAAATGGTTCGAACATCGAGCGTAGTCCGCTTTCCGTAGTTTCAAAACTCATGTTTCCGACAAATACATTCTTCATACTTTTATTCTCCTAAAGTTGCCGCACCGCAAATGCGGAGCGGACACGTAGGCCGGTCGTCAGCAAATCGCTTCGACAGAGCTCTAGGACATTTGATGGAGTCAATTAGGCAGGGAGCAGACAACAACTCGAAATCTTTTCAAGCAAACGGACTACTTCAAAGTCAGTACGAGTATAACACAACACGAAAGATAATTGGGAAAATAATTGGGAGGGTACGGAATGTGGTTTTCACGCGCCTGGGCGCGGGTCCCTCGCGAATTGAACTGGAGGGGCTTCCGGCTCAAGTTTCCGCCGGAGTTTCGGCCCAGGGGTGAACTGAAAATATGTGTGTTCAAGGATTACCCATGAGTGACGGCGCAGGATTTACCGACGGGCCACACTGATTGAGCATTGGAAGGGCGCTTTCGTCCCGAATTCACCTTGTGTTGAGCGCCGGGCTCTATCGATCGCTATCGGGACATTGGCGCTGAAGTTTCGTCACAGGCCAGCGCCCCAAGTTGGCGTTCAAGCTAACCGTGTTTGACCGATGGCATCGGCTCGGGCAGCACTGGCGCTAACGGGACAGAATCATATGGAAAAAAAACAACAACGAGAGTTGAGCATCACGAAACAGATTCATCGCCACGAGATGGGCGGGAATTTGGAACCAACGCCGCTCACGCCACCGTAGCTTTACGTCGTCCCAGAAAGAGGCAATATCAGCGCGCGTGTAAACCTTATCCGGCGCCAGCAGCGGACTCCATTTGGCCCAGAAGAGTTGCAGCTTCGAGGGAACATGGAGCGTTGGGAAGTGATTTTGCGCTCGTTTGAAGGCGACCTGGAAATCCGCGATCTTCAGCCGCCCGCACGCGGCGCGGATCTTCCCCAATTCCTCGATGACACGCTGCTCCGCCTCCGTCGGGTGGCGAGTTTGCAGCCACAGTTCCTCCATTTCGAACAAGAGGTGAACCATGGAGGAGAGGTGGCCGCGAATCTCGCGAGCGCGAGCACTGTAGTACTGCCAAGGAGACAATATGGGATACCCCGGTCGGCGTTGCTTGCGTCCTTTCAAGCGAAGGAACCCGCACATCATCGGGTGGCGGCCTTCCGTCACGATCGAATTCTTATACCAAATGAAGCGCATAAAATTGTGCCAGTAACTCTCGGGCTGGCTGCCCTGAAGGACTGCCTTCATGTTGTCAAAACTATAAAACGCTCGCCAAGCCTCCAGGTAGATATCTTTCCACTCTCCGTCCGCCAGATGGGGATGGCGGGTGACCTGATGGTGAGAATCATAGCGGTTGAAGTCCGGATCCATCCACTCCTGGTTGCGGAAAGCAGCAAGGTGGTCCTGCGAGCCTGGCAGCGGGGTCAGCATGAAGAAGGAGGCATGGTCGGGTTTCACGTCCTGCATCAAGAAGGCCACGTCGCGGCGCACCGATTCGGCCGTATCGCGCGGAAACCCAATGATGTACCCGACGTGCGTTGAAATCCCCGCATTGCGGTAAGCTGCGATCAGTTGCGAATACTCGGCGACGTGGTTCTGACGCTTGCCCGCCCCTTCAAGGTTTTCAGTATTCACGCTCTCCATGCCGATAAAGACGGTGGTGCAACCTGCGCGGCGTGCCTTGTCGACGAAGTTGGCGATCTTCCAGGAAAGTACGTCAACCTGCATCATAAATTTCAAGGGGATATGTTCTTCATCTTTGAGACGGGCGAGTGCGTCAAAAATGGCTTGCCAGTTCTTGTTCCGGGCGAAATTATCGTCCGTAAAGAAATAAAAGGAAATCCCATGGGCGCGATAATTGTTCCGGACGGCCGTCGCGATGACCTCAGCGGAACGAAAACGCATTTTCCGGCCCTGCACATTGATAATGGTGCAAAAGGTGCACTCGAAAGGACAGCCGCGCCCGCAGTCAATCGTGCCAAAATTGGGAGCTACGAACTTACGCAGGTATTCCTTGCGAATGGAGGGAGTCGGTTTTTGATAAAGGTCTGGTTTGTCAGCGAGAAAATCATACAGTGGCCTCAGGCGTCCCTCCACGGCATCACAAAGCAGGTCACCCCAGGTTTCTTCCACTTCCCCTTTTACGATCGTCACGCCCTCGTCCATAAGCTGCTGGATGTCGGGCGGGATCGCCGGTAGTAAAGCCAGATAACCGCTGACGTGAAATCCTCCGATCAAGACCGTCAGGCCCGCACGCCGGAAGACCCGAGCCAAGTCGGCAGCGCGCGGGAACTGGTTGGTTTGAACGCCTACCAGGCAAACGATGGTTTTGGTTTTCTGCTCGCGTTGTGAACGGCAGATCCGCTTCACCGGAACGCGGTCCACGGTCTCGTCGAGAACGTGAATTCTGACCCGGAGGAATTCTCCAAGCCGCTTCTGTTTGATCACATCCTCCGTCAGCCCCGCCAGGCAAGCAAGCGTATTGCTCGGCAGCACGCCGCGCCAATGTCGCACAACGTAGCCATCATCATCATACTGGGTGGGTTTGATCAAATACACGTTTAGTTTTCTCAACATGGCCTGACCTCCATGAGAGTTGGGAAAGTCGGTGCCGCAATTTCAAGCCAGCTCCTGTGCGGCTATTACGGGGGCCCACGGATAGCTCGTTCCCCATCCTGGGTAGCGGGCAGTGAATTCCCCGAACATCCAGGTTGAAAGGTAACCGGTTGAGACTTGAACTGTCTGTGCAAAATTGAACAGCCCTGCCACAGGTAGATCCTCGGCGTGGGCTCCCATCCGTCTTTGATGGTGTGAATTGCTCCGTCCTCGCAAATGGCCGGGATTTGACCGCATCTTAAGCCGGAGACTACCCTCGGGTGGGTGGCAAGGTTATCTCGAATCAACTCGGAGCGATATAAGGTGTGGATCGCCGTTTTGTCCACGACGCCAGCATGCGATCATGTTGGCGGAGGATTGAATTGTGGCGGAGGTGTACAGAGCAATTCGCTTGCAAGCTCATGCGAGGTAACACGGCCCGTGCACATGGCCAATCAATCCGCAATAGGATTATCTGGGGCAGTTCAAGTAGTGGAACAGTTCGCAGGAGGGCTGTTTGCAGCAGCGCCTCTCCGTGCTGGATCCACGGCGAAGTGGTCCAGGACGCAGACCGAGATTCCCCTGGGGGCTCCTGTGCACGTCATGGGGGCTCAATGAACACAGAATGGATTGGGAATGATAAGTCCGCTTCCGGGACCCGAACCCCGTTTCAGGGACCCTAACCCCGTATCTCGGGAGTTTGCATGATTGCTGGTGGGAAGGGCTGTTCCCGACAGTTATCAGCAAACCTTGGGGGACAAGGCGCAGGTAATCGGTTGGGTTGTGGCTGGACTGGAATCGGTGCGCCTTACGCGAGGGGGTCGAGATTAAGTTCCCCGTCAGAAACCGAGACTCCTACACCTCACGTGGCGCTTCGCCGACCCTGGACCAAGGCAAGCCCAGCCCCTGCAAGATCGGGGTCGGTGTGCTATTTGGCAATCAACAACACCAGCCCGCGGCCGCAGAGGCCGTACACAACACCCTGTCCGCCAATCGCGTCCTCTGACCCGGGGATGCGTACCTGGTTGGGGCCTTCCGCCCAGCCGCAGGTATCGGTGACCCGGTACCAGTTCACGCCATTGCCAGGCGTTGGCAGCGTGAAGTTCACGCTGGCGCTCCAACCATTGTAACGGATGTTCACCTCTAAGTTTTTGAGATAACTTGTGTTGCCTCACAGGGTTAAGTGTGATTTTGGCCCTAATTGTGTAGACATGCATACTAAGGCATTAGTCGCATATTGTCCTTGACA
>JBELAJ010000689.1:0-4008 GCA_049508935.1 Terriglobia bacterium
AGATCGGGGCGACGCGTGATTCAGATCACCGTACAGACCCGCATTCTGGTGGCGATCCAGGCGGTGGATTTCCGCAAGGGGATGGATGGTCTGGCCCGGGTGTGCCAAGAGCAGTTGCAAACCGCCCCCTTTTCGGGTGGGCTTTTCGTCTTCCGTAACCGGCGGCGAACGGCGCTGAAAGTTTTAGCCTACGATGGGCGCGGATTTGGGCTGTGCCAGATGCGTTTGTCGCGGGGGCGGTTTCCCTTTTGGCCGGCGAGCGCGACGGGGACGACCAAGGCCCTGGAAGCGCATGAATTTTACGTGTTGCTGGCCGGCGGGGATCCGGACGCGACCACGGCGGTGCCGGTGGGGCGGTCGGTGAGCCTCCCGGCGTGACAAAAAGTAGGCGGGGGCTTGCGTTCTGCGTTCCTCTCGGCTACGCTCGGGGGCCTGGAAGGCGTCTTCCGCTACCGCAGCCAAGTCATCACCGCGCCCCAAATCGAGTCCATCCGCCAATTAATCGAACGCAGACATGCTCCGTTCACCACTTCAAAACAACTGATCCTAGTCTGATGTTCCTCGGAAGTTGACTTGTCTTGCAGGGCGCAGCTCGGAAAAACGGCGGCTTGTTTCGCACCAACCTCAATTGACCGGGAGGACTGTCTAGGGAGCAGTTAGGAGGGCATTTGAAGTCTCAAGCTCCAAGGGCTTAGTAATCGTCAGGGTCCCGCCATTCACGCGAATTACTCCGCGGTGTTTCCAGTCGCTGAGAATGCGGCTCACGCTTTCGCGAGAGCAGCCGATGTTTTGGGCAATCTCCTCGTGAGTCATGAAAAGCGCAATGCGCAGACCGTCAGGTGACTGTTGCCCGTGCTTTTGTGCCCACTGCAAGAGGAACTGGGTGAGCTTGGCGTAAGCATCCGGCGCGAGGGCAAGCATCCGCGTCTGCTGCCACGCCTTACCCAGCTCCATGCTGAGATGCTTGGCCACGCGGATCGCTACGTCGGGGTTGGCGCGCATGAACTGCAGAAACTCCAGACGCGGAATGAAACTCACCTGGCTTGGGCTGAGCGTCTCCGCGGTGACCGGATAAGCTTCGTCTGCCATCAGGGAACTGAGGCCAAGCACTTCCCCATGCTCAACAATGCGGACCGTGAGGCTCTGGCCGTCAGCAGAGTTCACATAAAGCTTCGCCCCTCCCGAGCACATGATGTAGAGCCCTCGAGCAGGCTGGCCCTCCACAAACAGCATAACCCCTTTGGGGTAAAAAGATGTCTGGCGCAGAGAATTCAGGGTGGACAACGCGGCGTGAGGCAACTGGCAGAAAATCCCCTCTTCCCGGAGAGCGCAACCCAGGCAGCTTTCCACGATTCGCAAGTTATGAGGACCTCTTGGTCCATCGGCAGCCATCTAGGTGCTCCCAGTAACGCCAATTGCTACCATATCGTACCGCAAGATAGGGAATATAGCAAAAAACTCCAACACAACGTGACGCAGCGCCAGGTCATTGTGTCCATCGTATTGCCATTGTGATAAACGTCACAGGGCCTTTGTATGCCCTCCTCCGTGGCTCGTTCTCGACTCGCATAAGTCGCAGCATTCCGCAGCAGCATCAAGCTGGCGGCTCGATTCCCGTATTTAGGCTCATGGCTCAGACACCTCGTCACGTCTCGGGGCCAGCGAACCTTGTGATGAGCGTCACAACGTCGAGGTGCACCCGTCACTGAGGATGGTTCAAGCCTGACTTATCTTACGACATGGGCCAACCTCTCCGCAGGGTCAGGCATGGAGAAGCGGCCCCTATCGCGAATCTGAGGTGGAAAAATGAAAACTAGGACTCAAGCGACTCTTGCACTCAGCTACTTGATGTTGGGCCTCCTTCTCGCCAGCAGCAGCCAGGCGGGCGAGATTAAGGGCAAAGTCACTGTGCAGCGAATTCGCTCCGCGGGAAATATCGCTGTCTACATCGACGCCATTCCCGGCAAGGATTTCACTGCGCCCGAGAAGCACGTCGTGGAAGATCAGAAGCACATGGCCTTCTTGCCTCATGTCCTGGTGGTCTTGAAAGGGACCACGGTGGATTTCCTCAACAGCGACCCCGTAGGCCACAACGTCTATTGGCCGAACATCAGCGGGAACAAGAAGCTGGCTCACAATCTGGGGACTTGGCCGCAGGGTCAGACAAAGTCCTTCACCTTCAATGACCTCGGGGCTGCCCCGTTGCTTTGCAACGTGCATCCCGAGATGGCCGGCTATGTCGTCGTAGTTCCCACGCCCTACTTCGCCACCACAAACAGCCAAGGGGAGTTCGAGATCAAAGACGTTCCGCCCGGCAGCTACACGTTGAAGACCTGGAGTGAAGAGGGCAAGCCTTCCACCCAGGCCGTGACTGTGTCCGGTGAATCGACTTCCGTGAACCTCACGGTTTCCAAGTAGGCGCAGTTTTCTCGAGTTGTAGTAACGCTCGTTGATCGGCAACTCGGCCGGGGGAACCGGCGCAACGACAACCCCGACCGGGCAAACAGCATGTGAGGCGGAGCGGCAAGTTGCTTAAGCAACCTACCAAACTCGTGCACCTGGACTGGCTGGAATCGAACTTTCCCTGCATGCAGGCGTGTCCCGTTCACACGCAGGCGGGACGCTACGTTTCCCTCATCGCGGAGGGGCGTTTTGAAGAAGCCTACCGATACGCCCGCCAGCCGAATCCCCTGGCCTCGATCTGCGGCAGAGTGTGCGGCCATCCCTGCGAAACAGCTTGCCGTCGTGGACAATTTGACGCCCCCATCTCGATTCGCGCTTTGAAACGGTTTGTGACCGAGCGCTTCGGTCCGGAATCACGCAATCCTCTCGATCTCTTTCCTGAAAAGCCCAAGGTGACCCACCCGGAGCGTGTGGCTGTGATCGGGTCAGGTCCGGCGGGACTGGCCGCCGCGCACGATCTGGCCGTGCTCGGTTACACCGTGACGATCTTCGAGGCAGCGCAAGTGCCCGGCGGCATGCTCCACCTGGGAATCCCCGAGTACCGTCTGCCCCGCGACGTTGTGCAGGCCCAAGTCCGGGAGATCCTGGCGTTGGGGCCGGAGTTGCGCTTGAACAGCCGGCTAGGCGACTTCTCACTCTCTGACCTGCGCCGGGAGGGATTCCAGGCCGTTCTGCTGGCCATCGGCCTGCATCGCAGCCGCGACCTGATCCTCCCGGGTCGCGACTTGGACGGCGTCATCACCGGCACCGACTTCCTGCTGAACGTGAACCTCGGCTACCGGTTCTCCATCGGTAAGCGGGTGGCGGTTATTGGCGGCGGCAACGTAGCCATGGACGTGGCTCGCACGGCACTGCGCCAGCAGCAGCGCCAAACGCTCGATGCGCTTTCGAGTTCGGTCCTCCCTGACCAGTTGACAGAGCCCGAACGCGACGTGGTGATGAAAGAACTTATGGACGTAACTCGCACGGCGATGCGGCTGGGCGCGAGAGAAGTCCACATGGTGTGCCTGGAATCGCGCCAGGAGATGCCGGCCTTCGAAGAAGAGATCGAAGAAGCAGAGCTCGAAGGGTTGAAGATTCAGGCCTCCAGGGGGCCCAAGCGGTTCGTTGGCGAGGGCAACAAACTGGCGGGGCTCGAGACGGTCCATTGCACTTCCGTTTTCGACGCCCAGCACCGCTTCAGCCCGGTTTTTGCGCCGGGGACGGAAAGCGTTCTCGCATGTGATACGGCCATCCTGGCAATTGGCCAGACCTCCGACCTTTCGTTTCTCGCGCCCCAGGACGGCATCGAAACGACTCGCCAGGGAACGGTCAAGATTGATCCCCAGACCCTCATGACGACGGCACCCGGGGTCTTTGCCGCGGGCGACATTGCCTTCGGCCCGCGGCTCATCATCAGCGCCGTGGCTGATGGGAAGAAAGCAGCAGAGGAAATTGACCGCTATCTGCGCGGTCCAGCCTGGAAACCCAAACCCCGCTACGTGCAGATCACGGTACTGGATGATCACCAGATGGCGCAGGAGTACGACGAGTACTCACGCCTTT
>JBELAJ010000069.1:0-21798 GCA_049508935.1 Terriglobia bacterium
GCTGTTTCCGCCTGTCCGGGGCTTATCGCAGGTAACCACGTCCTTCATCGCCGTCTAGCGCCAAGGCATCCACCGTACGCCCTTAGTAGCTTGACCATAAAATCTGCTCAACACACGAAAGACAGTTCACAGTTCTCAGTTTACAGTTCACAGTAAGAACCAGCGAAACCGGCCTTTCCTGTTGACTCTTGGCTGTCGACTGTTGGCTGCTCTTCCTGCAGATTGCCTTTCTTTCTGCCCGGATCCAACCCGGACAGACGCTGTCTGCCATCTCACTTTGCTCTTCGCCAAGGTTCTTTACGCCTTTGCTGAGAGCTGACTGCTGAGGGCTGACAGCTACTACTAGGTAGACGCCACACCGTTCAATTTTCAAAGATCGCTGAGTATCACCAGCCGACTTTTGGTCTCCGGTGATCTCTTTCCAGCCCGCTTGCCCACTCAATTTCCGGCCGCAGGTTGCTGGGGTTGATCCTCTCCTCGCTTACGGAAAACACCAACCTCAACAACCATAGCGAAACGCCTCAGGCCGCAAAGCATTCTGCGCACCTTTGCGTTGGCAACTCGGTCACTCTGAGGTTTAGAGGGTGAAATCAGGCGGGACGTTGTCTAGCAGGTGGCCCACTTGCTCCACTCCCCTATTCAGTAGCCTTTACCGTACTGACCTCCTGGATTCGCCTAGCGATACGATGTGAAGTTTCGCGCTTGACCTCGACGATCTCTCAAGGTCACCTTAACACTAGCTTCACCTTCGTGCCGACAATCACTAATCCTACTCCTCGTAAAAACCAAATGCAAGCGAAATCTTCAATTTTTTTAAAATAATCTTTTTTCCTTTCGGCGCCCTGCCAAACAGAACGGGTCACCGCATAACTGCACGTGGTTGTGAACCCGCGGGTCGCCGAAGGTTAATCTGTAGCGGCGAGTTTGCCTCGCCGCATTACGGCCTAAACAGGCTGCGGAAAGAGTCCCCGGGCTGTCATCCTGAGCCCGTTCGCTTCGCTCAGGGTAAACTGCGCGAAGGATCCGCATTTGCTTGTTTTCGAGGAGATACTGCAGATGCTTTGCTCCGCTCAGCATGCCAGATGACCTATTTCCGCAGCCTGTAAAGCCGCCGTTACGCCAAATAGAGACACTGTCTGCAAGAGGCCGGGAATGACATGAGAGCCTGGATGCAGTAAAATCCCTTCTCCGTATATATCCCGTCTGGAGAGAGAACAGCGATGTCCCATCGATTCGTAATACTCGCAATGGTGTTGGTTTCTGCGGTGACTCTCGGTACTCCGCCCCAAGTAGCCGCCCAAGCCAGAACGCGTCTGGCAATTGTGGGGCTCGACCACGATCACGTTTGGGGAATACTCAAGCTCATCGCGAGCGAGCCGAGCGGCGAACTGGTGGCGATTGCGGACGCGCATCCGGAGTTGATTCAGAAAGCCAAGGCGCTGGTGCCGGAGAGCGTGAAGTTCTATTCGAATTATGTCGCCATGCTCGACGAGGTGAAGCCTGATGCGGTGATCGTCACCACGGCGAATAACCGGCATCTTGAAATCCTGCGGGCCTGCGCCCAACGCAAGATCCACTTCGACACCGAGAAGCCGATGGCGGCCAGCGGCGCCGACGCGCGCGAAATGGAACGTATCGCTCGCGAGGCTGGCATCAAGTTAATGGTGAACTACGCGAACGCCTGGACGGAGCCGACGCAAGAAGCCCTGCGGCAGATCGAAGAGGGAGCGATCGGGAAGATCCAAAAGATCATCGTCCAATTCGGCCACGAAGGGCCAAAGGAGATCGGAACTTCCAAGTACTTCGCAGACTGGCTTTACGACCCTGTGAAGAACGGCGCCGGGGCTCTGATGGATTTCGGTTGCTACGGCGCCGACTGGGCCATGGTGCTTAAGGGGCGGCCACAACGAGTTTATGCAACCTCGCTGAAACTCAAAACCGAGCAGCACAACGCTGTCGAGGACGACGCCACGGTGCTTCTCGAGTACGCCGACGCCACGGCCATATTAATGCCCTCCTGGGATTGGCCCTACGGAAAGGGGCAAGCGGAGACCTTCGGCTCTAAAGGTAGCTTCCTGGTTACAGGAGACGAACTGCTGTTTCATCCAGCCCCGCGTGCAACCATAACCGGCCGGAAATACCCGGAGGGGAAGATGGAGACCCAACCGGTTGCTGCAGAAAAGCGCAACGGAGTGGCCTATTTCCTGTACTGCATTCGGAACGACAAGCCTATCGAGGGTCCTGTTTCGGCAGCCGTCAACGTGGGCGTGAACGAGATTATTGACGCGGCAAAGGAGTCAATCCGAACCGGCAGGGCAGTAGCGTTGCCAGCCGAATAAAGAAAGACAAGCAAGCCGGCGTTGGCCTGCACGGACGGATGCAGACGGCCAGTCATGCAATCGGAATCAGGGCCGAACGATGCGATATTGCGAAATCGTGGTGGCGAGGGAGGGGAATTTCCCTCGCTCTCTTGGGCGTTCTGACCAGACCACTTTGCCCTTACAGAGGACCTCGGCGGGCCGCGCTCCGGAGATTTCCTTGGGCAGGACGAACGTCAATTCGAGGGGTGTATTGGGCTCCGCAAATTCCTCGCCGCGGAAAAGCACTCCTGAACGGCTGATGTTTTCGGTGGTTCCCTTCCACCACTGATTTCCCCCGATTAGCCGATAACGCAGGCGGATCTGGATTCCAAATCGCCGGGCACGGTTGCTAGAACTCAATTCACCCTCCTTACACCCTCGAATGGCTCAGTTCAATTCTCAAAAGATCTTCTGTGAAAAAGAACCGGCGCCGGTTCTCATACAGATTCCGGGTATCACTTTATGGCTTTCTTAGAATTTCACAATGGACCAACAGTACTAGTCCTTTTGGTACTGACGGCGGGAGGCGGACGGGCTCGCTTTTGCCGGAGGGATCTGACTCAGGTGATGATCGATGGAGAAAAGTACGAGTTCCAAGCGGTTGGCGACTCCCAGCTTTTCAAAAATGCCGATAAGGTGGTTCTCGACGGCCTGCCGGCTCAGGGTTAGTTCTTTGGCAATCTCCTTATCCGTATAACCATCCTCAACTAAGGCGATGATTTCGGTTTCGAGCCGGGTGAGAGAAAAGTCATGCGGGCACGTGACTTCGTCCGGGTTAGGCTTGATGTCTTTACGCGCACCGTTCATTCGCCACCGGCAGCAGCGAAATCTCTAATCGCGCCCCGCCTCCAGGCGCCGATTCGATCGCCAGATCGGCGCCGATCGAGCGCAGGCGTTCCCTTATAACTCGAGGGCCCAGAGCGGCAGCATTGAGTTCCGCGAGCGAGAGCCGGCCTGTGAATCCGAAACCGCACCCGTCGTCCTCGATAACCAGCTTCCAAATCCCGTTGTCGCGGCCGAACCGCACAAGTACCTTCCGCGCTCCGCTGTGCTTTCGAATGTTGACCAGCGCTTCTTGCAGGACTCGAACCAATTCAGTACACACGCGAGGCGGCAAAGAAACTTCCGGGGCATTGGCGACGAAGCTAAACGAAATAAGTTGGTCGCGTTGGAACTGGTCGACAGTGTCGCCCAAGCACTTCACAAGCTGAGCGGGCTCCACTTCGACTGGCTTTATCATTTGCATCCGTTCACGAAAGTCCAGGATCTCTTTGCGGAGAAGTTCTTGCAGGTGGGTGATTTCTTGAAGAAGGCTCGAGCCATCGCCTGCAGCGTTCCGTCGCACGACTTCGGTTTGCATTTCCAGTCCCATGAGCGACTGAATAACCCCGTCGTGAAGCTCGTGCGCCAAGCGAGTCCGCTCCGCGGCCTGGGCGCGCGACCGTAGGCGGCCGAGATCGTGCATATACTGAAGCGCCGGAGCCACCTCGCGAACCAGGCTCTCGAGAAGCCGCACGTCTCGTTTGTGGAATGCTCCCCGAGCGGAGTTGTACACCATGAGCCGGCCGAACCAGTTCTGCTGATAGGAGAAAGAGACCGCGAGGAGCGAACGGAAGTCAACAAACAGAGTATGGCGCTCTCCCACAATGCGCATGGCCGCACTCTCGCGGCCAAAATTATGCATGGCCCGAAAGCGCCCCGTCACGCGTGACGAGCCCGCTTTCGACCCCGGGTAGCGGCTCGACGCGCCCACCGCGCCAGGGCCAACCTCATCGGGAGGACGACGGCGCTGAACGGCCCGCCCGACTGCGTCCGGCAGCGTGGCAAAGTAGGCTGTCCGCTCGGCGTCCGAGAGCTTCGTGAAGCGCACGGCTGCTTCTCGCGTTCGCCCTGCGGGGCTCACCTCCCAAAGGAAGGCGTCGTCACCGGCTACTCTTCGTAGTACAAACCTGACCTGATTTGCGTCAAAGTAGTCGCAAATGAAATGCAGGAGGCCTTCCAGCGTGGCCCTTAACCCGATTTCCGGCAGTCCATTCCCAATAAGCCGGCTGATGACGCGTGCGTTAATATTCCTCCGCTTCGCCTCCTCCGCCAGGAAGCCGAGGAGGTAGCTCGCCGTAATCAGGCTGACGCACAGGGTGAAATCGCCTCTTACCGAACTGCCCGCCCCGTTCAAAGGCAGGACGCGGCCCGTCAAGGAGGAAAAGGCGGGG
This sequence comes from Terriglobia bacterium, assembly GCA_049508935.1. GTDB lineage: Bacteria > Acidobacteriota > Terriglobia > UBA7540 > UBA7540 > CAVROP01. Next base: position 4,574 of record JBELAJ010000069.1, read on the forward strand.
GGCAGCAGGAGCAAGAGAGCGACGGAGGCGACGGATGTTCTCAGAGTTCCTGTCATGCCCCAGAGTTCAGCGGCGGTCAGGAGGGCCAAGAGATAGAGTATAAGAAATGGGCTGTGGGCTGCCCCTGTTGACAGGGTCAGCAGGCAGATCGAGACAACCCCTGCGGCATGCACGCACCAACGCCATTCCGAAGGAGAAGTTCTATAGATAGTAGCGGTCAGCAAATTCACCAGACTATAAGCAAGGTAAGCAAAAAGCAGCCCCCGCGTGACGTTGAGTTGAGGACCAATAATGTGTGGGGCAAGGTAAGCAACGCAGACGCACCCGGTTCCGACAACGGCGCAGGCGATGGCCAGAAAACGCTCTCGTTCCGACCCCTCGCGCCTGAACTGCGCCCACCAAGGTTCACTGGACATTGCTAGATACTCGCTTAGCGCAGGCCGAGTACCACGGCTTGAACAACAAGATGGGGACTCAGATCGAAAACCAGCAAATACAGCGAAGATACTTGCTTAGGACCAATTACCAAAATAGTAAATTGACCCGGCCCAACTCGCCGATGCCTGTCCTGCACATTTATAACGCCATATTATGGCCTCATGCTTGGCCTGCGTCAAGGACCATTGATCCGGAGGACGACATGTCATTATTATAACAGAGCAGTTCGTCCCCCTGCTTTGAAATGCGCTGTCATTCCGAGCGAAGCGAGGAATCTCGCCCTGGTCGTTCTGGGGCGGTCTGCCCGACGCAGAGCAAGATTCCTCGCCCCGGCCTACTCGAGGAGAATCCAGCCTTTGGCGCCTCGGTTATCGGCGGCAGGGAAACAGGGGTAGGACTCAATGCCGTGTTGGGAGAGGATACGGCAGATATGTTCACCGAGGTTGGCAGCGCCGGCGCGTACGAAGGCCAAGATTGAAGGTCCTGCACCGCTCAGGCATATCCCCAATAACTCGGGATGCCTGATGTTGAGCACATCGGCCAGGCCTGGCACGAGGGACGCGCGATAGGGTTGATGCCAGCGGTCTTGAAAGAACTCAGGGTGGAAATCCGGCCTGCCTGAAAAGAACTGCGCAGCAAGGATCGTGCCGCGCTGGAGATTATGAATCGCGTCCGCGCGTGAGTATTGGTTCGGCAGGACTGCTCGAGCTTGCTTTGTCGCCAAGGCGTAGTTTGGCACAACCAGTACAAGCTGAACATCTGTGGGGACCGGGCAGGAGCAGGCAATCACCCTCTCCCCCTCGGTAACCGCCACTGTGAACCCGCCGTGCCAGGCCGCAGCGACGTTGTCGGGATGCCCTTCGCGCTGGCTTGCGAGAGTTAATAACTCCTCATCAAAGATCGGCCGGTTCACCAGCCAATGGCAGGCCACCAGGGCGCCAACTATGGCTGCGGCGCTCGAACCGAGACCCACGCCCACTGGAATCTGATTGTGAATCTCGATGTCAAAGCCGCGCTTCTTGCCCCAGCTTTCCAGGCTCTCTGTCATGACGCGGGCGACAAGATTGCTCGAGTCGTTCGCCACCCGCTCAGGGTTTGCTCCTTCATAGTGAACCGAAACTTCGCTGTCGTCGCGAGAGCTCACGTGCAGATCGAGGTGCAGGCCGAGCGCCAGCGCGCCACAATCGAACAGGCAGCCCAGGTTGGCGCAAGTTGCCGGCACCCGTACGAAGAATCGTTCACTCATGGTCAGGTCCTGCGATCGGGTGATCGGGAGATCGGGTGATCGGGTGAGCAGCCCGGTAGGTGGAAGGTTGTATGTAGCATGTCGGATCTTCGCCATCTACCATCTGCCACCTACCACATTCCGGCCTTTGTTCACCCGATCTCCCGATCACCCGATCACCCGATTCTATTGAACTTCTCCTGCCATCAAATCGTCGAGTGTCTCACGCCGCCGGATTAACTCTGCCTTGCTGCCGGTGACCAGGATTTCGGGGGGGCGCGGGCGAGTATTGTAATTCGAGGAGAGCGCGAAGCCATAGGCCCCGGCATCAAGAACAGCCAGCAATTCGCCGGGCTCGACATTGGGCATTACGCGGTCCTGGGCAAAGAAATCCCCCGTCTCACAAAGCGGCCCCACCACGTCGGCTTCCAGCCTGTCCCGGGGCTGGTCGCACACCGGAATTATCTCGTGATAAGAACCATAGAGCGTAGGGCGCATCAAATCATTCATTCCGGCGTCCACAACCATGAAGTTCTTCCGCCGGTTGCGCTTCACATAAAGCACACGGGTCAGCAGGATGCCCGCTCTGCCCACCAGGGCGCGGCCCGGCTCGACGATGAGACGATACCGGCGGCCTCGCAGGCGCTCCTCGAGCCCGCGCCCCAGGGTATCAAAGTCAAGGGGCTGTTCATCGGCATAGCGGATTCCATAACCACCGCCCAGATCGATGTATTCGATCCCAATGCCCTGGCTCTCGAGCCGCTCCGCTAAGGCCAGTATTTCGTCCGAGGCCTTGAGAAAAGGCTCGACGGCCAGGATTTGTGATCCAATGTGGCAAGCCACGCCGCGGATCTTGAGATGGCGGGAAGCCGAGGCCTGGCGGTAAAGCTCCAGCGCTTCGTCCTTCGGAACACCAAACTTGTGAATGATCTGGCCGGTGGAAATATAGGGATGGGTTTGCGCTTCAACCTCGGGGTTGACGCGGATGGCGACAGACGCAATCCTCTCCAAGGCGCGAGCCCGGCGGTCGACCAGTTCAAGCTCGCCCGCCGACTCGATGTTGAACATCCCGATGCCCGCTGCCAGCCCGGCATCGATTTCCGTCTCGCTCTTCCCTACGCCGGAAAATACAATCTGGTCAGCCAGCGCGCCGGCACGTAAGGCGCGCGCCATCTCCCCGCCCGAAACGACGTCAAACCCCGCTCCGGCTTGGCGGAGCAAGCTCAGAATCCGCAGGTTGGAGTTGGCCTTCACGGAATAGCAGATAAGATGAGGCAGCGAGGACAAGCCCTCCTTCAGGCGTGAGAAATCGCCTAAAATCGTAGCCTGGCTGTAAATATAGAGCGGCGTCCCGAAGCGCTCGGCTAGCGACTCCACGGGAACATCTTCACATTGCAACTGGCTGGATTCGTAGTGAAAGGCTTGCATCTTACCCGTCCGTGGTCCGTCGTCCGTACTCAGTTGCGCCCCACCGGCAGCGATGTCATTCCGAGCGAAGATCCCATGATCTCTCAGCTCACCACTTGGCATGAAAGTGGTTCCCCTCCTTGGTAAGGAGGGGTTAGGGGTGGTTGCTCGCTGCCGATGAGACCACCCACCACCCCCTGCCCCTCCTCCCGCTGAGGAGGGGAGTGATTTTCCTGGCAGCGAGGAATCCGGCTCAGCGTCGAGCGAATCGCCAAACAAAGAACAGAGCGAGATTCCTCGCTGCCCTCTCTCGAAAATCAGGTTATTCCCGCGAAAGCGGGAATCCATTGTGTTCCGGACCAACAATGGACCCCCGCTTTCGCGGGGGTGACGACGGCTCTTTGCCTTCTGCTTTGTGCCTACTTCACCCTGATCAGCACAATCGTCTGATCGTCGCGTGGTGGGCGGCCTTGCTCAAACTCCCGCACTTCATCGAAGAGGCTGGCGATGATTTCATTAGGGGGCCGATGGAAATTCCGGCGGAGAACGTTCTCGAGCCGCCGCGACCCGAACTCCTCGTGTTTGGTGTTTGCGGCCTCGACGATACCGTCCGAAAACATTGCGAACAAGTCCCCTGACTCGAGTTTTACTACTTCGTCCTGGTACTGGGCGTGTTCAAGCAGACCCAAGGGGATTCCCTCAACGCGGATCGATCGCGCTTGACCTTTCCTCACCAAAAGGGGTAAGGGCATCCCTGCATTGGCGAGGCGGAGCGTCTTTGCGCGCGGCTCCCAGATGGCGTAGGTGATCGTGATGAAGTGACCTTCGATCTTGCGCTCGAGAAGAATCTGGCTCAGCCTCTTTAATAAATGAGGCGGGGAGAGATTTTGAGGGGCCAGGCTGCGCAGGATGCCCATGGCCATGGCTCCGTACAATGCGGCAGGAGCACCCTTACCGCTCACATCGCCGACCGCCAGCACGTGCCGTTCCTTCCCGTAGGTCAGGAAATCGTAGAGGTCGCCCCCCAATTCCCGCGCGGGGTGAAAGCGCAGCGCCACCTCCATGCCCGGAATGTCGGGCGCCGTCCCGGGCATGAGGTGCATCTGGATTTCCTGGGCGCGCTGCAGGTCGCGCTCAAGGCGGGCCTCGCTTCGGGCCACACGCTCGTAAAGCCGGGCATTTTCAATGGCGATGGCAATTTGGGGAGCGAGAGTGGAGAAGATGCGGATGTGCTCTTCGCTGAAGTAATTCAATTGCGGGCTTTCGAAGTCCACCACGCCGATGACGCGCCCGCGGTAGATAAGCGGTGTCGCCATCTCCGAGCGCGTTTCCGGATTTGCTTGAATGTAGCGCGGGTCTTTTGAGACATCGCCGACTACGACCGTCTGCCGCAGGTCGGCTGCGGCGCCCACGATTCCCTGGCCGAAACGCACCATGCCCCGTTCAGGCTGGTGCTCATCCTGTTTCAGAGAGAGCACGGCGTCAAAAGTCCGGGCTTGATCATCGGCCAAAAGGATGGTGAATCGGTGGTAATCAATCAAGCGCTTCGTCAAGGTTCCGATCTTCCGCAGGAGCTCGCTCGTGACCAGGACGGAACTCATTTCCCGGCTGATTTCATTGAGTAGTTGGAGTGTCCGCGCTTGCCGCACGCTGCGGCGGTAAAGCCGCGCATTCTCGAGCGCCATGGCCATGCGGCTGGCGAGGAGTTCCAGCAGGTTGACGTGAGAATCGTTGAAGAAATCCGGCCAGGGCGCTTCCAGGTCGATTACCCCTATAAGCCGGCCCTTGGTAATCAGCGGGACTGCCAGTTCCGAGCGGATCGGCGATAAGGTGCGAATATAGGCGGGATCTTTCAATACATCATTGACGAGAACTGAGCGCCGGGTTTGAGCCGCGCGCCCCACAATCCCCTCGCCAACCTTGATTCGCAGTTGCCGTATCAACTCGTCAGGGTGGCCAATGCTGAACCGAACGGTCAACTCCTGGGTCTTTTCGTTGAGCATCAGGATGGCGAAAACTTCGTAATCGATCGCGCGTTTGACGATCTCGGCGATGCGCGCCATCAGCTCATCGAGGTCCAGCGTGGAGTTGATTCGCTCGCTGACTTCCACCATCAGGGTAAGAAGTTCGGTAAGCTCGAGCGGCCGGGAAGCGGATTGTGTTACATCAGCCATAAAACAAGCAGGTGGTAAACGTGTGAAGGCCATTGTAGCATACGCTGTAGGGCGCTTGTGGTGGTGGAGCCCGCAGCGTAGCGCTGACCTTCAGGTCAGCAGCGGGTGTGCCCGGCCTGAAGGTCGGGCGCTACTCCATCCCTCGAACCTGAGCCCCGCGCACGTGGGTGCGGGTATAATATTCTGCGATGTTGATTCTGGCATTGGATACCACGAGCGAAGCCGGAGGCGTGGGCGTTTTTCGTGAGCATGAATGTCTGGCCCAGATCGCGAATGACGGTCCGGCGAACCGCTACTCCGTCAGCTTGTTCACGATGGTCGACCGGGCATTCGAAAATGCCAGGGCCCGACATGGCATCCCCAAAAGAGGACTGGCCGATATTCAACTGATTGCGGTCGCCTCCGGGCCCGGGTCTTTCACTGGAATTCGCATTGGTCTTGCAGCAGCGCTGGGTTGGGCCAAGGCATTCGATCTGCCCGTGCGAGCCGTGTCGGTGCTCGAGGCTCTGGCCGATGCAGCTCGAATACAAACGGAGTGGGCGGTTCCGATCCTGGATGCGCGCCGGGGAGAGATTTTCGTGGGGATCTTCCCGAGGGCCTCTCAAACACAGGAGGGCTGCGATGGGTGGCCGCAAGGGCCTCCCCGGGAAGATCAAGCCTGGATTTTGAGATCAGCGGAGCTGGGGCCTTTCCTCAGCCGCCGCCTGCCGCAAGGGGAGGGGACAACCTGCGTCGTCAGAGAGCACGATCGTTCTGCTCTGGCGCTTCGCGAAACGCTTCCCAGCTTGTTCCAGTGGCAGGCGGTTGCGGGAACGCTGGCCGAGGCTGTGGCCCGTCTCGGTTTCGAGAGCTATCGATCGGGCAAACCGCAGCCGCCCGGCAGCCTGGACGCTTATTACATTCGGCGACCCGATGCAGTAGTGCCGACGAGCAGCCCAATTCGAAATTCGAAACTCGAAATTCCAAATTCGGAAACCGAAATCTGATTCTGCCTGGCATTCTGAGCGAAGCGAAGAATTTTTGCGGTTCCGGAAGTCGTCAACTACGGGCATTCTTCGCTTCGCTCAGAATGACACTCTCGACATCAGGCTTCACGAGTCTCGAGGCTCTCTTCTCAAGGTGAATTCTCGAATTTCGATTTTCGAAGTTCGATCTTCAAACCGCCATGCACATTCGCAATGCTCGAGAAGACGATCTCGAGGCAATAATCGAAATCCAGAGCAAGGCTCCCGAAGTCGCCCCATGGACGGCGGGTGACTATGCAAACCTGGCCGCCGATCCTTTGGGCCTCCTCCTGGTGGCCGAACTCGACAGAATGGGCCCGCCAGCAGTTGCGGGATTCGCGGCGTTCCACTACCTCATGGACGAGGCTGAGCTGAGAAACCTGGCGGTCGACCCCGCCCAACGAAGACAAGGCGTAGGACGTGAATTGGTCGCTGAAGGTCGAAGACGACTGCTTGAACTGGGAGTAAGGCGGCTCTTCCTGGAAGTACGCGCTTCGAACATCGCAGCCCAACGGCTCTACTTCTCCGCGGGGTTTAGACTCTTCTCCCTGAGGATGGATTACTACCGCGATCCACCGGAAGATGCATTGATCCTCGCATTGGAGCTGACTCCGACGCCCGAGGTTTCCGCTCCCGATAGGAATCCGTGAAATTTCGATTTGCGGAGAAGAAACCATGAGCCCCCACCCCGTCCGCTTGTCGCTCACGATTATTCTTGGCCTCCTGTTCTGGGCAGCGAACGCCTGTGCGCAATCTCTAACTGCTTGGCCGCCGCAAGCAGCGAACTACCGGATACACATGATCGGGAACGCACACATCGACGCGCCGTGGCTCTGGCCGTGGCCGGAAGCTATGTCCGTCGTTGAGAGCACGTTTCGATCGGCCCTCGACCGCATGACCGAATACCCGGAGTTTGCATTCACCGCCAGCTCCGCACAGTTTTATGAGTGGATCGCGGAGGCCGATCCCGCGATGCTCGAGGAGATTCGCAGGCGCGCTGCGGAAGGGCGATGGGATGTCGTGGGCGGTTGGTGGATCGAACCGGACGTCAACATTCCCAACGGAGAATCGCTGGCGCGCCAAGGCCTCTATGGGCAGAGGGCGCTCAAACAGTTGTTCGGCCGCATCGCCAAGATTGGCTACAACCCCGATTCATTTGGCCAGACCGGAACACTACCTCAAATTCTCAAGCTCGAGGGAATGCAGGGCTACGTCTTCAAACGCCCCATGGCGCCGGAGAAGAAACTCCCGGGGGATCTATTCTGGTGGGAAGGCCCTGACGGAACACGCATCCTCGCTTACCGTATCCCCATGGATTCAGGGTTTGAAGAGTATCTGCCGTATTGGGTTCGACAGTTCATCACCAAATTGCAGGAACCCACAACCGACTTGATGATGTTCTACGGCGCCGGCGACCACGGCGGCGGGCCGACAAAGAAACTCATCCAGTCGATCGTGGATATGCAGAGGCAACCCGGCGGACCGGTAATTCTTTTCAGCACCCCAGACCGGTATTTTGATGAAGTCAGCAGACTCGACAATCTCCCGGTCGTTGCTGATGAATTGCAACACCATTCCGTGGGCTGCTACACCGCAGTTTCCGAAATCAAAATGGCCAACCGGACCACCGAGGCAGGGCTCGCCACCGCAGAGAAGTTGGCAGCGCTTGCTTCCGCAGTGGCTGGATTCGAATACCCCGCAGCCGAGTTGACGGAAGCCTGGAAGAAAGTGCTGATGATGCAATTCCACGATAGCATCTCCGGCACCGCGCTGCCGGAGCACTACGTGGTGTCGAGGCATGCCTACGGGTACGCGCAGGAAACAGCCAATCAGGCCATCAATCTGGCAGCGCAGAAGATTGCCTGGCAGATTCCGACTCAGGATCCCAATTCGGAATATCTGGTGGTGTTTAACCCGCACGCTTGGGACGCCATGCTGAATGTTGAGTACGAGATGGGCTGGGACGACTGGACAGGGTCCGAAACGAAGTCGCCGCTGGAAGATGAGCGCGGCAATAATGTGCTCCACCAATGGGAGCAGGCTACTACCGTTTATGAACGCCGGCTCAAGCTGGTCTTCAACGCGGCCGTACCGGCTTTCGGCTACCGCCAGTTTCGATTGCGAAAGTCTGCTGCGGTATCCCAACCACCGTCGGCGGTAAAGGCGACCGAGAGAGGAATGGAGAACGAACACCTTCGCGTCACGTTTGCAGATGACGGCACACTTTCGATCTATGACAAGGATAATGGCGCGGAGGTCTTCCAGGCGGGGAGCGGAGGAGCCCGCGCCGTCGTGCTGGACGATCCGAGCGACACGTGGAGCCATGGTGTGCGGGCTTACACAAAGGAGTTGGGAGCTTTTGGCGCCGCAGGTTTTCACGTGCTCGAAAGCGGCCCGTTGCGCGCCGTTATACGCGTGCGGACCCATTACGGCGCTTCCTCGCTTCAGACGGACTGGATACTCTACGCCGGCGCCCGGACGCTCGAAGCGCGCGTGACTCTCGATTGGCACGAACACCAGAAAATCCTCAAGTTCTCTTTCCCACTCGACGTGCAGGCCCCTATGCCGACCTACGAAGTCGCCTACGGTTACAAGGTGCGAAAGCCAGAAGGTGACGAAGAACCGGGGCAGCGGTGGGTTGATCTCTCCGGCGATCGCGCGGGCAACAAATACGGGCTCGCGATCATTAACGACGCGAAGTACGGGTACAGCGCGCAAGGCAATGACCTGCGAGTCTCGATCACGCGTGGAGCAGTCTATGCGCAGCACGAACCGGCCAAACTGGAAGCCGGCGGCGAATACCTCTGGCAGGATCAGGGCGAGCAGACGTTTCGCATGTTGCTGCTGCCCCATCGAGGGTCGTGGCAGGACGCGGGCGTAGTGCGGAGGGCAGAGGAATTGACAGCGCCCATTCCGGTTGTCTACCAGGGCATACATTCGGGCAGTCGCCCACAGGCGGCTTCGTTTCTCTCCGTCGATGCGCCCGATGTGGTGGTCTCCGCAGTGAAGAAAGCGGAAGACGGCGACGACTTCATCGTCCGCTGTTATGAAGCCGGCGGGCGCCCGGCGAAGGCGAAGGTAGACCTGGGATTTGTGAACCGGCATTGGGAGGGGAGTTTCCGGCCGCTCGAGATCAAGACGCTCCGAGTACCTCGGGCGGGTGGCGAAATTCGCGAAGTGAATCTGCTGGAACAATGATCCAGATGTCGGGGGCGCCGCGCTTGCAACCCTCCCGCTTTCTGCTATGCTAAGCGCCCGATACAGGAGTCGTCCTGGTGTGGCGTCCCGGCCAATTCTTCGCGACGGGCTGCCACAAGGGCCGCCCCTACGATCTATCAATCGAGGTGGAATGATATGTCAACGCAAATATCCCGACGAACTTTCATGATGAGCGCCGCCACGGCGGCTGCAGCCCTGCGAGTAATGGGTGCCAACGACCGCGTGCGGTTGGGCATCATTGGCACAGGAGACCGGGGCACGTACCTGATGGGGCGCGCCAATCAGCTCGGCAATTTCGACTGGGTGGCCGTGTCGGACATCTGGGACGTGAGGCGCGATCGCGGCGAGCACACGGCCGGGACCAAGGTGGATAAGTACGCTGATTACCATCAACTCCTCGACCGTAAGGACATCGACGGCGTCATCGTGGCGACATTCGACCACGTCCACCCGCAGATCACGATCGATGCCTGCCGGGCCGGCAAGGACGTGTACGTCGAGAAACCCATGACGTCCCTGCCCGAGCAGGGTCCGCCCATGGTGAAGGCGGTCCGAGAGACCAACCGTATCGTCCAGGTGGGCACGCAACAGAGAAGTACGCCGCACTTCCTCGAGGCGAAGCAGAAGTTTTTCGACACTGGAGCGATCGGCAAAGTGAACATGGTGCGTACCATCTGGAATGCCAACGGCGGCTACTTGACGCCCGTGCCCCAAGGAATGGATCAGAAGCCCCCCGGCCTCGATTGGGACGCTTGCCTCGCCTGGCTGCCCAAGATCCCCTGGGATCCGAAGCGCTATTTCAACCGTTTTGCCTACTGGGACTTCTCAACCGGCGGGCAGACCGGCGGGCTCTTCGTACACATGGTGGATGTGGTGCATTGGTTCTTGAACATCCAGCGCCCGCTGGCTGCCGTCGCAATGGGAGGCATTTACCTCTACGACGACGGGCGCGATACTGCGGACAACATCAACTTCGCTCTCGAATATCCCGAGAAACTGAATGTGACCTTCGAGGCCACGCTGACGGACATGATCCCCGCCGGGGCAGCGGATATCGTCTTCATGGGCACGGGCGGCCGACTTAATATCTTTCGCTACGGCTACCACTTCTTACCCAGCAAAACCAACACCCAGGCGGGCGAATGTTCGAGCGGATCCACGGACGACGATCACATGGGGAACTGGCTCGAATGCATTCGCACTCGCCGCCAACCCAACGCCGACGTGGTGGCCGGACACTACAGCGCCGTGGCCTGCCATATCGGGAACATCGCTTACAAACAGAAGAGCCAGGCGGTCTGGCAGAGGGAGTGGGAGGTATGAGCATTCAACCCGGCGTGAATATGGAGTTTATCCGGTCGCAGGACAAGTCTTTTGCCGAGGGTGTGGAGCGCGCCGCGCGAATCGGCTACAAGTTCGTTGAGCCGATGGTTCACAACGGGCGGGAACTGCTCAGCGAAGCGGGATACTTCCATTCTTTCTCTCTCGACGACGATCCGGGCGATATGAAAGACATCCTGGAGCGGCACGGGGTCAGGGCTTCCGGCTTGAGCGCCCACTGCCCTCTGATGCGGCCGGAAATCAGCGTGCCTTACTTGCAGAAGGCCATCCGGTTTGCGGTTGGCGTCAGCGCCCCCGTGGTGAACACCGACGAGGGCATCCGCCCGTCCTGGGTCAGCATTGAGGAGGCGTTTGGCGTGATGAAATACACGCTCAGCACGGTGCTCCGCACGGCGGAACGGCACGGGATTTACATCGGTATCGAACCTCACCAGAGTATTTCCAAGACAACGCAAGGCCTCCTGCGCATCGCCACTCTGGTGGATTCGCCTTACCTCCGTGTGAACTACGACACCGGAAACGCCTACCTCGCCGGCGAGGACCCTTACGAGGGGCTGCGCGCGGTTCGGCACCTGCTCATCCACGTGCACGCCAAGGACATCGCCATAGAGCACTCGGACGCTGAACGTGGAAAGGTGACCGGCACTCCAGTGGGATGCGCGTGCGGCGACGGCGTGATCGACTGGAAGAAGGTGGCCGGCATACTGCGGGAGTCGGGTTTCGACGGCGTCCTGTCCGTGGAGTGCGGCACCGAAGAACAAGCTCGCCGCAGCCTCGCACATCTGCGGGTCGTGTTGGGAGAATGTTAGCTAATCGCGGGACAGCCCTCTCCCTTGGGAAGAGGGTGTTCCGCGACGGCGCTTTCGCGAGGCGCGCGGGACGGGTGAGGGGTCGGTCCGTCGCCTGGCGCACACATCCCGACAAAATGCGTCGGGACGTATGCGCCACCCTCATGAGGGAACTCATATGAAGAGCTACCGTTCGGTCAGGCAAGTCATCCTGCTGGTGCTCGTCCTGCTTTCGTCAAAGTTCGCCATCGCGCAGGTGACAATTCCTTTCTTCCAGGCGGGCAAGGTTCGCGTCCTCATCCTCTCCGGGCGGAACAACCACGATTGGCGCACTACCACGCCCTTTCTGCGCAAGACGCTTGTCGAAAGCGGGCGCTTTGATGTGCGAGTGGAAGAAGAGCCGATGGGGATCACCGACTCGACGCTAGCCGCTTACGATGTGCTAGTGCTCGACTACGACGGGCCGCGCTGGGGAGAAGCGACCGAAAAGGCCGTTGAGAATTTCCTGAAGTCGGGCAAAGGGCTGGTGGCTATACATGCGGCCAGTTACGCGTTCAGCGGCCTCGAAGCGTTGGGAGATAACCACCGGCCCATGGGGCTCAAAGAAGCGCCTTGGCCGGAGTATTTCAAGATGATCGGCGGCTGGTGGACGCTAGGCCCGCCCAAGACCGCGCACGCTCCCAGGCACTGCTTTACCGTGAAATTCGTGGACCGGGACCACCCTATCACAAAAGGCATGGTCGAATCATTTGTGGTTTCGGATGAACTCTACCACAGCCATCAGATGTCGCCCGACGCGCACATTCTGGCCACCGCTTACGATGACTCGGCGAACGGCGGCACAGGCAAGGATGAGCCGATGATTTGGACCGTGAATTACGGCCAGGGCCGCACCATGTACATGGCGCTCGGCCACGATGTCGCCGCCATGCAGGAAACCGGATTCGTAAACACGTTCCTGCGGGGAACCGAATGGGCTGCCAAAGGCGACGTGACGCTGCCGCCCGATGCCGGCTCCGCGAGAACGGGACCGAAGCCCTTGCAGTTGCTCGTCGTGACCGGCGGGCACGAGTACCCCACTACCTTCTACACGGTCTTCGAGGGGGCGGACGACCTGCGTTGGGACCACGCTGTTTCGAACCATGAGGCTTTCCGCGACGACATCCGCAACAAGTACGATGTGCTGGTTCTGTACGACCTCTCGAATGAAATAAGTGACAGCGAGAAAACCCACTTGCGCGACTTTGTCGAGAGCGGCAAGGGAATTGTGGTCCTCCACCATGCCATCGCGGATTACCAGAACTGGGAATGGTGGTACAAGGAGGTCGTAGGCGGCAAATACCTGCTGAAGCCGGAAGGCCGGATGCCCGCTTCTACTTACCTGCACGGGCAGGAACAATGCGTCAAAGTGGTGGCAAAGCACCCCATCACGGCGCGCCTCGGAACGATGCACTTGTGGGATGAAACTTACAAGGGAATGTGGATTTCGCCGGAAGTTAAAGTGCTGCTGCGCACCGACAATCCTACCAGTGACGGTCCGGTGGCTTGGATCAGTCCTTATCCAAAATCGCGCGTCGTGTACATCGAACTCGGCCACGGCGAAACTGCACACCTCTACCCAGCCTACCGCACGCTCGTCCAGGACGCGATTCGCTGGAGCGCTGGAAAATTGAATTGACTCCTGCGCCCTCCCGAAGACTGCGACTTGAGGGCGGGATCTCAAATGGGCAGCCCTCTCCCAGGGGAGAGGGTGTCCCGCGACGGCGCATTCATCAGCCGTCGCGGGACGGGTGAGGGGTCAGTTCGCAGCCCCGTCACCGACGCCGAGACAAGGGGATTTCGTCGATTCACATATGGACGCACAAACCAGTGTCACGCAAAGGCGCAAAGTACTCGAAGGTCGCAAAGCAAAGAATGGGCTTACACTTATTGTCCTTCTGCTCGCTATCTTGGTTCTCCTGGCTTTGCTGCAATGCAGTGCAGGCCGTGAAGCCGCGCAATCCAAGCCCGAAGTATCCGGCCCCGAACAAACTGATCTTTTCATCGGCGGCCAAGGCGGATACCACAGCTATCGCATCCCCTCGCTCATCGCTACGCCAAAGGGCACGGTGCTGGCTTTTGTGGAAGGGCGCAAAAACAGCGCGGCAGACCATGGGCACATCGAGATACTTCTGCGCCGGAGCCTGGATGGCGGCGTGACCTGGACCTCGCCTCGCGTGCTGCTGAGTGACGGGACCAACGCGCTCAACAACCCAACTGCCGTCGTTGACCGAGACACGGGAATCGTGTGGCTGTTTCTGATACGGACGTCGACCACAAAGTACAAGAACGACGATGAGATTGCCAAGGCCCGGGACCGGGTCAGCGACCTGTGGGTTCTGCACAGCAACGATGAAGGCGCTACGTGGTCTGTCCCTGAGGATATCACCGCGTCGGTGAATCGGCCGGAGTGGAACCGCATCTTCCCCGGTCCTGGAGTCGGAATCCAACTGCGCAGCGGACGCCTGGTGATTCCTTGCAACCATTTTATCGGGGATGTCGCGTATGACCACGTGATGTACAGCGATGATCACGGAAGAACCTGGCGACTGGGTGGGTCGACAGAGGGGTACACGGATGAGAGCCAGGTTGTGGAACTCGCGGATGGTGCGCTCCTGCTCAATATCAGGAACTACCGCGAGAAGGGCCATCGCGGGTTATCGACGAGCAAAGACGGCGGGCTGACCTGGTCTGCCGTTGCCAGCGATCCCACGCTGATCGAGCCGGTCTGCCAGGCGAGCTTTATCCGTTACTCCGAAACTCCGCAGTTCGTAAAAAATCGCCTGCTTTTCTCTAACCCGGCCAGCCAAACTGAGCGGATCAAGTTAACAGTGCGCGTGAGTTACGACGAAGGCAAGAGCTGGCCCGTTGGCAATCTGCTCAACGCGGGACCCTCGGGTTACTCTTGCCTGACGGTTCTGCGTGACATGCAGATCGGCTGTCTTTATGAACGCGGCGAGCATTCCTCCATCGAGAAGGTAACCTTTACACGCTTCTCACTCGCGTGGCTCACAGGCGGCGCAGACCCGCCGTAGCCTGGCGGCGTGTTATGGCTTGACGATCAGTTCAGTATAGAGTCGCCATTCAGATCACCCCGAGGCCTGCTATGAAAAAACTCCCCTATTTGATTCTGGTTGTCGCTGCAATAATAGTCGTTACAGCACCACGAGTGCCGTCGAGTGCGGCGGATACGTCTGCTCCGCCGGTGGCAAAGAAAATCCATACGGAGAACCACATCAACGGAGGCAATTTGGTTGACGACTACCATTGGCTGCGCGAGAAGTCGAACCCTGAAGTGGCTCGGTATCTCGAAGCCGAAAATGCCTACACCGATTCCGTCATGAAGCCCACTGACGCCCTGCAAAAGAGGCTTTATGACGAGATGCTCAGCCACATCAAGGAAACCGACGTGAATGTCCCCTACAAAGAAGGCAGCTACTTCTATTATTCGCGCTGGGAAGCGGGAAAGCAGTACCCGATTCTGGGAAGAAAGCCCGGAAGCCTGAACGCGGCCGAGCGGATCACCCTGGACGTCAATGAGCTTGCCAAGGGCGAGAAGTTCATGTCGCTGGGGACTTTCGAGGTGAGCGACGACGGCAACCAGGTGGCCTATTCGACGGACAACACCGGCTTCCGGCAGTATCGCATGCACGTGCGCGATTTGCGCACCGGTAAGGACCTGGCGGACACGGCGGAGAAAACGGGGTCACTGGTCTGGGCGGCCGACAACCAAACGCTTTTCTACACGGTTGAAGATCATGCCAAGCGGCAATACCGTCTTTACCGGCACGCGCTGGGCAGCGCCGCCGGAAGCGATGAACTTGTTTATGAAGAGAAGGACGAGCGCTTCAACATTCGCGCCGAAAGGACACGCAGCCGCAAATACATCCTCTTGACTTCCGCCAGTCACACCACTTCCGAGGTCCGCTATCTGGACGCGGCAAATCCCGCCGGTGAATGGGAGCAGATCGCTCCTCGGGAGCAGGATATCGAATACTACGTGGATCATCTTGGCGACCGCTTCTATATCCGCACAAACGATAAGGGCCGCAACTTCCGGTTGGTCTCCGCGCCCGTGGACGATCCCGGCAAAGCGAACTGGAAGGAAGTCGTGCCGGTTCGAGAACAGGTGATGCTGTCCGCCTTCGAGGCCTTTCAGGATTTCTACGTTCTCTTCGAGCGCGAGCAGGGATTGCCTCAACTTACGGTCGTGAATCTAGCCACCGGCGCCAAGCAACGCATTCCTTTCCCCGAACCCGTTTATACAGCTTCGCCACAGACCAATCGCGAGTTCAAGACGAAATTTTTCCGCTACGCCTACCAGTCGCTGCTGACACCCCCTTCGGTCTTTGATTACGACGTGGAAACGCATTCTTCGACGCTGCTTAAGCAGAACGAGGTGCCGGGCGGATACGATCCTTCGAAGTACAAGTCGGAGAGGCTCTGGGCAACAGCGAGGGACGGCACGCGGGTTCCGATCTCAGTTGTCTATCGGCGCGGCCTGAAAAAGGACGATGGGTCGAGCCCTCTCTACGTCTACGGATACGGCTCTTATGGTATGCCGCTGCCTGTCACGTTCAACTCAAATCGCTTGAGCTTGCTCGACCGCGGCTTCGTCATGGCCTTCGCGCATATTCGCGGCGGCGGAGACCTGGGCAAGCCTTGGCACGATGCCGGGCGCATGATGAACAAGATGAATACCTTCACCGACTTCATCGATTGCGTCGAATACCTGGCGGCGAATAAATATGGAGGCCGCGACAAGATCGTGATCGAAGGCGGCTCCGCGGGCGGCCTGCTGATGGGTGCGGCCACGAACCTCCGTCCCGATCTTTTCAAGGTCGTGGTTGCTCACGTGCCCTTTGTGGACGTGATGAATACGATGCTCGATGCGTCACTGCCGCTGACGGTGCCTGAATACGAGGAATGGGGCAATCCGAACGAGGAAGCTGCCTACGATTACATGCTGAAATACTCGCCCTACGACAACCTGAGAAAAGGCGCATACCCGGCCATGCTGGTCAAGACGTCGTTCAACGACAGTCAGGTGATGTACTGGGAGCCTGCGAAGTACGTTGCTAAACTGCGTACGCTCAAGACAGATAATAACGTTTTGCTGCTTAAGACCAATATGGCGGCGGGACACGGCGGCTCTTCAGGGCGTTACGATTATCTGAAGGAGATCGCCTTCGATTATGCATTCATGTTGACGCAACTGAACGTTGAGAAGTAGCGCAGGTTGGGAATTTACATCCGCGCGAAGCGACCCCTCACCCGCCCCGCGACGGCTGATCAAAGCGCCGTCGCGGGCCACCCTCTCCCCTCGGGAGAGGGCTACTTCTCAGTCGAGGAGGCTAGGAGGTGCACCGCGCGATGACCACCATGATGTCACACCCTACCCGCGCTTGCCTGTTCGTTTGCGGCGTGGGGCACCCGAAGATCCCTGCACCGACAGTAGCCTATTACAGTAGCATAGCTTGTCAAGCATTTTTTGCGGCTTGAAAACCGCTGGTTGGGCGTGCTAGCTTTTGTCATCGGTTCGAGTGGAATTGAATTCATTTTTCGAGGCGCCCATTATGCGCTCATTTCT
>JBELAJ010000690.1:0-4003 GCA_049508935.1 Terriglobia bacterium
AGACCGTCCCGGCATCTCCCAGTGGTTGCAAGTTTCGCGGGTCGAACTGTACATGCATATTCCGAAATGTAAGTACGAGCACCGGGCCATCAATGAATTTTGCACGGTAGCCGGCAACAATATGCTGTCGTCTGGTCTCCCTTTCCGTCTCTGCAGTGCGAAGCGTGGCGCCGCCGTACTGCGTTGCTCGCCCTTCCGCCGCTAGCTGGAGATTTACGGGAAGAGCTATTTTGAGAGCTTTCCGCAGCATAGCATCGAAGCCCTGTCCTGCTCTCAACTGATCGTGCCATCCCGGCAAGTAGCGGTCGAGTAGCAAGCCGTACCCAGGGCCGGTAGCGTAGGCAAAGGATCGGACAAAGGTACTGTCGTCACTATGGCTGGAAAGATCGTTCAGTGCTGCCTTGAATTGCTCTTCGGGTGTGGGATTTCCCACACGAACACCTGTGTATTCAGCCAGACCCTCGTTTAGCTCAAGCGCTTGCTCCTGAGTGTCCGCGCCAGGAAACAACCGGTAGCGTTCCGCGCGGAAGAGAACTGCGTCGGCTATCGCCCTTCTCCTCTCCTCATCGGTGCTCGCTTGTAGGGCACTTGAGAGCGCTCGCCACTCCAGTTGCAGGTAGTATCGCCCATCAACCGTATCCAGTTGTGCATTCGCTCCGCCTTCGGCCTTTGGAAGATTGAGCTGGTTCTGAATGCGGTGGAAGAGTTCGTGCGCAATTAGGGTCTCCCGCTGTCGTACCTCACTGGGGAGCGGCCACGACATCTGCGTCCAGAGAACACCGGACCATTCGACCGCGGTATTCGCGATGTTCTGGTCCGTAGGCAAGAGGCCGATAAAGACGCCGCCCTCGGCCTTTAGCAGGCCCTTTGTGTCCGCATGGCTGGCGACAATGCTACGGCTTTGGGGTTCCACAAACATGATCGGGCCGCACAGCGAGACACCCCATAGTTACCCGTGATCGGCCTGGCAAAGCGATTGAGCCTCCGAGAAATATGTTTGTGCGGTTTCGATTGGGATGGGCTGGGGAGCTTGCGCCGATGCAGAAAGGGGAATCGTGAATAAGAACAACGCCGTAGCAACGCGTAGGCATTCCATCGGATTCACTCTCCTGATTTGAAAGGTATTGCAAGAATAACTTCTCGTCAACTTGGCACGATCTGGGGGAGGTGCCACCCAGGATGGTATGTCGGGCACGCCGCGGATTACGGCGCACTCGGAAACAATCAAGTTTGTTCGTTGAAGCGAAACTTCTGACTCCCCCGAAGTCCCCTTCGATGACTCGAACCCCGTTTCCGGGGATTTTGCATGATTGCGGATGGGAAGGGCGTTTCCCATTCCCAATCCGACGAACTGCCCACTCAGCGGGTAGTCGGTGCCACGGTCACCGCACTCGTGACGGTAGCTCTTTCCTTCGATGCCGAACTGTAACGCGGGAATCCACTGCGCAAGGGATCGGCGAAGCCACCGGAAGGTGGGTGATGGTCGCACGACAACGTTTTGCTTGGGAGAAGGTGACGATAGCGGGCTCCCCCCTCCGGTTGACGGCACGCGGTTGCCGTAACGGTATCGGGCGTGAGAAAATCTCACGGTCAGGACTGCAATGACCGTGGGTTCGTCCTGCGCCGAAGACCCCGCGGACAGAGAGGTTCTGTTCGTAGTTAGGTGCTTTCTTGCTATGCTCGGTTACAGAACAGAAATGTCGGAGCGGAGAATGAACCCCGGCAAGGGCTCACTGATGGCAGAACTCGTACTGCTGTTCGTGGGGTTTCCTGTGCTCTTCCGCCTGCTTCCGGTGAGATTGGCGCCTCTACCCGCGCTATGGTTGGCAGCCTTGTACTGCATTTATGTGCTGCGGCGTGCCTCCGGGCCCAATGCGATGGGGCTTTGGAACGCAGGACCTCTGGCCGATTCCATCGGCAGGGTGCTTGGGGTCTTTGCCATCGCCGCCATAGTCATTACGGCTGCCGTTTGGCGGCTGCGTCCGCAGATCCTCTTCGGCTTAGTACGAAACTCTCCGCTGTTTTGGGCGCTCTTGATGGTACTTTATCCGGTGCTTTCGGTTTATCCGCAGGGAATCATCTATCGCGGCTTCTTTTTCGAGCGTTATCAGTCGCTGTTCCGCTCGCCAGCCGCTAAGATCCTCGCAAGCGCAGCGGCGTTCGCCTTCTCCCACCTGATCTTTCGAAGTCCCTGGTCGGTGGCACTTACGTTCGCCGGGGGCTTGCTCTTTGCCTGGCGCTACCATGTGACCGGCTCGCTGCTCGTGTCCTGTATCGAGCATGCGTTGTACGGCTGTTTCATTCTCACCGTCGGCTTGGGCGGGCTTTTCTATCACGGTGCGGGCCGCACCGCATTGGGACGATAATCACGCCTCAGCGGCACTTTGGGTTGAAGAAACGAGGGCTCAATGAACTATCGCATACTATCTCTGGATGGCGGCGGTACCTGGGCGCTTATCCAGCTCAAAGCATTAATGGCACTTTACGGTGAAGGCACTTCCGGTCAAGTCGTCTTGGAAGATTTCGACCTCGTTGCGGCGAATTCGGGTGGAAGTATCGTGCTGGGAGGATTAGTGGAAGCTCTCAAGCTTGGCGAGATCCTCGCCCTCTTCCAAGACCAAACCGAGCGCGAGGCGGTGTTCTCCCCGACCCACTCCTTCGGCGACCGCGCCCTTCACGATTTAACGGGACTGGGGCCAAAATACAGTGCGGAGAACAAACTTCCCGCTTTGCAAAACGCATTTCCAACCAAGGGCACGCTCCCTCTTGACCGTGCCGCCGCAGGAATACGGCGTCCCGGCTCAAGTGAGGATGTGCATCTGCTCATTGTTGGATTCGATTATGATCGCAACCGAGCGAGCTTTTTCCGTTCGTCCACGGTCAATGGGCCAACTTGGGGAACCGGCGAGGTCGCGGATGTCACCCTGGCGGAAGCGATTCACGCCTCGACCAATGCGCCCGTGAACTATTTCGATGCCCCCGCTACTTTCCCGGACCAGCCGGGCCAGTACTGGGACGGCGCAGTCTCTGGCTGCAACAATCCTGTTCTGGCGGCAGTCACGGAAGCGATCGTGAAGGGCCAGGACCCCCTGAACCTTGCCGTGCTAAGCATTGGCACGGCCTCGGTCGCGCTTCCCTGGCCAAGGCCGGGGGAGGAATCTTCCCCGTATGTCCAGCAAATTACCGCCCCCGGGCTCGTCACCGATCTGCGCAAGCTTGCGACATCGATTCTGGACGACCCGCCCGACATCGCGACGTTCCTGGCCCACGTCATGACGGCGGGCGGCATGGGGCTCAATAGGCCTCCCGCTGACAGCCGGATAATCCGCATGAACCCGTTGATCAGCCCGGTAAAGAACGCGAGTTCTTGGCGCGCGCCTGGTTCCATGAGCGCGGCACAGTTCACTTATTTGGCAAAGCTCGACATGGATGCAGTCGAGCAGTCGCAAGTGGACGCAATATCCAAATACGCTGATCTCTGGTTGCAAGGCGTGGCTCCGAACCAGCCCATACGGATGAACGGAGACACCCTCGATCCCGAGGTGGGGCAGACTACGTTCCAAACTGCGATGGCTGCATGGAACGCTATCAAATAGGGATGACCGGCTAGCGCGCAGGGTAGCATTGACCCCTGTTCTTCGGGCTCTGCGATTTCATGAAGGGACCTCTGGGGGCTGGTGGCCCCTCCCAGTCGGTTCATTTGGAGGCTGCACGTATTGGTCATGGACCTGCGGTCCACATATGGAGATGAAATTCACCGCTGTCGTCACCCCCGCGCGAGCGATCTCCGAGAACGGATCGGGCCTGAACACTCGCCTAGCCGTCAACTGCCCCCCCGGCGCTGGGCACTGCCGGATTCCGGTAGGGAAGGGCGTTTATCGTTGTGCGCCGGGATAAACCGGCATGTTGTTGGGAATGCAAGAGTCCTACAAGAAAGGAGAAAGCGAATCCATCTTGGCCCCGAGTCTTACGGACGGCGTCGCGAGGCGTCGGCCGAAGCGTA
>JBELAJ010000691.1:0-3971 GCA_049508935.1 Terriglobia bacterium
TCCCACGGAGGTCATGAAGCCAGTGAGAAGCTGGCACGAGGTCTCCAACATAGTGACGGAATGAAATCGCAACCCTTTTCAAATCCAGTATTTCACTCAGCCGGCCGCGGAAGTTTGGCTAACCAAAAGCCATGTAAGGCTTAGAGTACCATAAGAACCTTCTCGCCCGCATTAGAAGGGCCTCGGGGCCCCTTTCTAAACAGCAGAATGCGCCGGATCCGAGTAATAGGCACCACGATTGATGTCGTAGTTTACGCCGGGCTGAAGGAACGCAAGGTTGGTAATATCGCGGCCGTTCAAGGGCAGGGTAGCCACCTGCTCGCCCGTAACCAACCCCCCGAGCGTGCCATTGGTCGTATTCAGGAGCGTCGGCGCCGCAGTAACATGGACCGACGCCGCGGTTCCCGCAAGCGTAAGGGTGAAGTTGACCTCCCGGTGCTGGTCGACGTCAAGTGTGACCACAGATGAGGCTGACTTGAAACCGGTAGCTTCCGCCGTAACGGCGAAAGTTCCAACTGGGAGACTCGTCAGGAAGTACGTTCCAGAGCTGCTCGTGACCGTACGCCGGGTCATCTCCGTGCCATTCTGGACAGCTGTAACCTTGGCATTAGCTATCACAGCGCCGGTGGGATCGAAAACACTGCCGAGGATCTCCCCGACGGCCTGGCCCCGCAGGTTCGGAATTGCAACTATGAGCAAGAAGAACAACGAAGCAAGTAGATTACCGTGCAGTCGGGTCCGACTCATAATCCCTCCTCTGTCCCGCTCCCTCGTTTGTCCGGAGCATGAGTTTCGGCTGCCTGCGCGCCTGTCTTGTCAATGGTCACTACGCCCTTCAGGTGCAACAGACGGGTGAGGTTTCTGGATTCAACCGACCGCTCAGGAACCGCCACGTCCTATCTGACCCGTGCTGTGCAGAACTCAACGTGGCCCAATCTTGTATCCTTCAAAAGGTAAATGTCAAGACTTTGTTTTGATTACGTAGTTATAGTGGCAGACATCTCGGACAACTTTCACCAAGATGTATCTATGCTTGGTCGGTAACTATGCTTTTAGGCAAACAGAATGCACATTATCCCCTCCCGATTTCTTCACTTCCGAACGCAATTAGGAAGAGCTGAACTGAGAAAGAAATCTGGCCACCTGGACGATCCAACGATCCAATTTCCGCGTGGCGCTGAACTGTTTTAGACACCAGTGGCTCTGCCGTTCCACGCGGGGAGGTTTTCGGGCCAGCTTGCCCGGTCGATTACAGAGTTTGAAAAGGATAAGCAATCCGGACGTATCTGTAGAGCCGTCGGCTTCTCATCCGAATGGCAGCCGCAGCGACAAAATATACCGATGACTGTAAGTGTGGAACTGCGTGACCGCGATCTGCTCTCCCGCACCCACCTCAATGCGTAGCCGTCCCGTGATCACTCGGAGGGGATTCAACCATCTGGGAAATCTCCGCGGAGCTCGTGGCCGGCGCCGAATCGTCGGGACCCTGAGTTTGAGCACAAGGTGCGGGCGCTCCGATCAGCACGGAGGAAAGCGCAACGAGCAGGGGGCCATCACAACTGTTCGCTGGAGATACATTGGTGACATTGACGACTCAATTCCTCAATGGCTGGCCAAGACAGGCGGTTCCGAACTACAGCACGAGAAGCGCAACCAGGCACTGGACGGTTCCGCTGACTGTTTGCGAACCAAGACCTTAGGAAAGTTTCGAGTAGGACCGATCTCACCGCAGCAGAGCAGTGCGTCACCCTGATTCACTGGGGCTACGCGGGTGGAGAAAGCCTTTAAGCGCCTCTTGCAAGATGGGCTCATGCGGATAGGCATGGCCCAAGTGTTGGCGAAAACCTTCCGCGTAGTCAACCCCGCACTCGCGGCCGTAGCCTGCCGCCCACGCGGTCATCCGATCCAAATACTCGTCGATGCCGTGGTGCGAGCGGAGCCATTCGCGTTGCGAAACGTGGCGCGATAGCATCTCACGCTTCTGCGGAAGCTGCTTGCTGATATCCACATAAAACTGGGGATAAATTCGCAGGCCTAGGGGGTCGGCCCCTTCGATCGGATCCGCGTAATACAGGGCAGGTGTGGCCCGCGCCAGCTTGGCGGGGGGATTCTGCCTTGTCTCATAGTTGGGCATCGCCAGGGCGAAGCTTGCGCCCCGAGTCAGTCGCGAGGCCTCTTCGTGATCCAGCATGTAATCTACCGGTGAATGAGTTATCACCACATCAGGATCGAAACGGCGCATCACGTCAACCACCCGACGCAGGTTTTCGAGATCGCAAAAAACCTCGACATCCATCAGGCCCGCGCAGGCGTACCAAGCTCCCAGATAAGCTGCGGCGGCTTGCGCCTCGGCGTAACGAATCCGCGCCAACTCGTCCCGCGGAATCGTCACCGAACCGCAGTCGCCGGCGGTCATGGTGACGATTCCCAATTCCCACCCCAGTTCTTTTAGGTGAAATAAGGTCCCGCCCACCAACATCTCGCAGTCATCGGGGTGAGCCATGCAGACAAGCAAACGAGGGGCTTTCAATTCGGATGGCATCAGTTCACCTCGGCTACCAAGGGCCCAGCGAGCTCCCTGGTGAAGTAAAGTACCCCCGGCTGCGTCGGCATCCAGGTGGAGGGAACATGGCGGCTAACGGCATGCCGGAGCGTGACCCAGAGCGACAGCCCTTGCCACTGCATGCCGCGGCCCAATTCACCATCCGCTCCGCCGATGGCGTAGTCGGCGCGTGTGAAGAAAGCGGGACCAATAGTGTTGGCGAAGGCCGGAACCAACGTTGTGCGGCTCTTGAAGCTGGTGATGGCATTCTGCTCGATGGTCAGGGGGTGCAAGCGGGCGCCTAGGCGATGGGTCTGTTGCCGCCACTCTTCATCGCTCGCGAACTCGACTCCGAAGTGGGGTTCCCAAAAGGCAATGTGGCACGCCCGCCCGATACCATAAACTACCACCAGCTTAGCCCCTTGTTTGCGCAGAGCGGCAATACGATCAGGGTATTCGGGCAGCAAATTCTTCGTCGCGAAAAACCGCTGACCGGCGGGCACAGTGAGATTGGAAAGCGGACCGTAGAATGCGGTCTCCATGGCGTGCTGGAAAGCTCCGGGATCATCGCTGGGCAATGTGTTGCCCCCGGCGTCACTCCATTCGTCCATATTGAAGCCCGTAACGTGTTCGCACGGGATGTTCCAGTCGCGCAGGAAATAGACTGTCCAACGATACATCCCCATAGGTCCCACGGGTAGGATCAGTGCTAGCTTTCGCCCGGCTTCACGACAGCGCCGGATTTCCATAGCCAACTCATGGCCCATCATGACATCGAAATCCGCCACTGTATTGGCCATCTTGATTGAGAAATCCTTGTGCCACTTGGGCTGGCGGTCGAAAATGGCCTTGGGATCGTCCGCTACGCAAGCATCCCACTGCGACAAGTCCCACGCCGAGGGGAAAAAGGATTCGAGCAAGGAGCCTTTCAAAGTCGTTAGAAGATTCATGGAAAGTGACCTCCGATGGGTGGTTTTTTCCTTTCAAGGGGAACGTCCGACTGCAAAAAGGCAAATGCACGTTATCGTTGAGTGGTGGCAATCGCCTGTGAAGGACAATTCGTCCAGGGTATACACAAGACGATCTAGCAACGATTTCAGCGTTAAGTATAAGAGCTTTGTCGCTATAATTGCCACAAAAAACTACACCTTTAGCAAGATTATCTTGACTTCTGTGTTTGCAACATGATATCAAATTTCAACGTGCGGCTCTTTGCTTGGAGCTCGTTAATACATTCTTGGGAGTAACGCTCAACATGAATAAACTGGCTATTGAAGGCGGGCCGAAGGCTGTGACCAATCAATTGGCAGGCTGGCCGCAGTTCGACGACAAGGCGATTTCAGCAGTCACCGAGGTCCTGAAGTCAGGAAAGGTCAACTACTGGACCGGCAAGAAAGGAATGGAATTCGAGAAGAAGTTTGCGGAGTGG
>JBELAJ010000692.1:0-3907 GCA_049508935.1 Terriglobia bacterium
GTGGCGGTGAACTCCGGAACCTCGGCGCTGCTGGTGGCGCTCGTCGGGCTGGGGGTAGGTCCGGGCGACGAGGTGATCGTGCCGGGATATACCTTCATCGCCAGCATCTCGTCGATCATCTACGCGCGAGCGGTTCCCATCCTGGCCGAGGTAGACCGCACACTCAACCTGGATCCTGCCGACGTGGAACGAAAGATCACGCCGCGCAGCAAGGCCATCATGGCCGTTCATATGCTTGGCAATCCCGCGCGCCTGGACGAGTTGAAGGCCATCGCGAAGCAGCACAAACTCCTGCTCATCGAGGATTGCGCGCAGGCCTTTGGGGCGCGCTACAAGGGCCGCGGCGTCGGGTCGATTGGGGATGCCGGCACTTACAGCTTCAACGTGTACAAGACCATCACGGCGGGCGACGGAGGCATGGTGGTGACGCACGACGAGTCCGCCTACCGGCGTTTCTTCGGCCTTCACGATCAAGGGCACTCGCCGTTGCGCGCGGGCGTGGAGATCGGACGGCGGCCTTTCGTGGGTCTGGATTTCCGCATGACGGAATTGACGGCTGCCGTGCTGCTCGCCCAGTTGAACAAGCTGGGAACCATTCTGGAACGTTTGCACGCCAACAAGAATCGCTTCAAGCGAGCCATCAGCGAATTGCCGGGTTTGGAGTTCCGCGAGATCACTGACGTCGAGGGCGAATGCGCCACGCTGCTGACGGTGTTCCTGCCCAGCGAGGAGATTGCGCGCGGGCTCGCCAAGGACCTCGGCACGCGCGTGGTGGCGGATTCGGGCTGGCACGTCTACTCGAACATGGAGCAGATCCTCGAGAAGCGCACGCCTATCGAGACAGGCTGCCCCTTCCACTGCCCGCTGTATACGGGGCCGGAGCAAAAGTACTGGAAGGGCATGCTGCCGCAGACGGATGCGCTGCTGGCGCGCGCTATCAACATCGGCATCGGCGTGCGTGACCCTGGCTTAGGTTCAGAGTTTGGCGTGACGGTGCGCGATGGGTTCGATGTGGTGGACGCGCGCGCGGAACAGTTCGTTCGTGCGGCGGGGAAGTACTTATAGACCGCTGGCTGCTTGATCGATATGCGCGGCGAAGCCGCTCTGTCGTGCGGAAAGGCTGTGAAGGTGTGAAGAAATTCGGAATGTGTCATCCTGAGCGAAGCGAAGGATCTCTGCAGTTGTTCGTAAGTCGCTGAGTCAGGGGAAACTGCGGAGATCCTTCGCTTCGCTCAGGATGACAGGCGGCCACAAGGGTCGCTGCTACTTCTTTGCTCTGAGGAGCGCTACCCCGCCGGCTGGTAGTTGCAGGGTGGCAAGCGTTCTGCCTTGCTCGTGCGTCACCTGAACGGGCTTTCCCGCGAGCGCCTCGGAGACTGTATAACTCCCACGAAAACTCACCGTGACCGACTCCGCATCGCCCCAGTTCGAGAGGATGGCCACGGGCCCCGAAGGATGCGCGAGACCGCGGAAACAGACCTTATCGGAGCCTTTGGCGAGTTGCACCAGGGCATCCCGTTGCGCTTCGAGCGCAGGCTTCACAATGAGCCGTTGCACAAACGGATTGCCGCGCTTGAAGTAAGCGAGAGTGACTGCCGATTCGAAGTAGAGCGTCTGCCCTTTGCCGAGCCGATGCCGTGTAGCGAAGGGTTTGCCTTCGCGGTCGCGCAACACAACCTCCGCGCCCTTCAGCTCGAGAGGAAGCCTCCACAATTCCCCCGCGCGCTCGATCTGGCTGGTGATCGAGTAGGGCTCATCTGCTTTGACAGGATAGATATCGGAAGCCTCGACACCGAATACGTCGCCGAGGCCACCCGGAATCGTGGGCCGGATCTCGCCCATGTCGGTCTTCCAAGCCGTCAGCCCGTCCGCCCAGAGCGTGCCGCCCCGGCTTACGAAAGCGCGCAGCGCAGCGACGCCCTGATCGTCGATGGCGTAAGAATAAGGCGCATACAGTACAGAGATATTATCATCCAATAGGTTCTTTAGTTGATCGATATCCACGAACTGAATGGGGATGTGGGCGCGGTGCAGCGCCAGGTAGCATCCCATCAGGGATTCCTCGACTTCGTCGCCACGGTGCTGGGTCCTCTCGTCCAGGCTGTTGATGATTGCGGATTCCCGGTTATAGAGGATGGCCACCTTGGCGGGCTGAGGCTTGGCTTCAGCGAGGTAAGCGTTGCGCTTTAAGCCATCGATAACTGCTTTGACGGCGGGTAGCCTGATAGACGGCTTGCCGTCCAAACTCACAAGGCCCCATTCGCCGGCTTCAGTTCCGCCCACTCGCGGGTGCCACAACCAGAAGATGACTGCCTTGCTCCCGGCGCCGAACGAGTCCCAGAGCCAGCGGGTCATGTCGTCCGGGGTGGGATTCAAGGGAAAGCCGCCGGTGAAGACGGTGGGTCCACTTTGCAATTCCGTGACCCACCAAGGCTGGTCGCCTGCGGGAGTGCCGATCAAGTCGAGCCGGTAAGCGTAGCGTTCGCCATATTCAGAGTGGGCGGCGGAGCGGGGGAAAATCCAGGCAGGATGAATCGAGGCGCCAAGGATATCAACAATGCGTTTTTCCTTCCAAACGTCCTGGCCGTCGGCGCCGCCCGTGGGCGCCGTCACGTTGATGTGCGTGGGGTGGGCAGTATCCACCGCTTCGATCTGACCCTTGATCCAGAGGAGTTGGTCCACCAGGTTGTCAATGTTGAACTCGCGCCAGTCAACCACGCGGTGGTAGTCGATCCAATACTCGGAAAGCTGGTCGGGAGTGATCTGCGCGCCGCCCAACTCCTCCAGGGGCTGAAACCAGTGCCGGTTGAGTTCCGCAACCGTCACGTACTTCGCCTGAAGCCACTTGCCGAACGCCTCGATAGTCGAGAACTCCGTGTCGTATTTCTCAGGCTCGTTCATCAGCAGCCACACGCCTTGCGCAGTGTGGCCCCGGTAGCGGTTAACGACTTTTGAAATGTAGGCTGCCGCGTGCCGACGAATTTCAGGATCGTTCAGGTTGGTGCGGTTGTGATAGAAGGGGGTCTTCCGGACCCATCCCGGCGGGTCTTCGGCGCAGAGCGTGGCCACGATCTTGATTCCCGACCTGGCCGCAGCATCGTAGATCCAGTCGTAGCGAGTGAAGTCCCAGACGCCCGGGGTTCTTTCGAGGTCATCCCAAATGATGAAGATCCGGGCGAGCGTCAGCCCGTTCTGGCGCATCAGGTCAAAGTGTCGTTGAACGCTTTCCTTGGTCTCGGTTGGGTTCAAAAAGAACTCGGCGCCGACGCGAAGCTGTTGATTCAGTTCTGACAGTCGAGAGCCTGCACTCGTGTCCGCATTTTGCGCCACCTGGGCCGCTCGAACGGGAACGGTCACGGTTAAAAGCATTAAAGCCAGTGCAAGGGCTTTATTGGAGAAATCCGGAAGAACATCCATCTCACTACGGCGGCGTGCGGTGTGAGTCATGCTTACCGGCTCCTTCGGCCCCCTCGGGCCATTTGATAGGCTATTATATTGGGCATAGCTTGTCAAGAGTTATCCTGCCCCGGTGCGGTCCTCATTTGACTGGTAGCGCCGACCTTTAGAGCCTGCCCTGAGCGGAGCGAAGGGTCGGCATGTGCTGGCCTAAAGGCCAGCGCTACGCCGAAACTAGACATTTCCCATGCCCGCATTGTATAGGCAGGGAATTGGACGTATAATCCAGTTGGGGCGAAAAGTCAGAACGGCAAATTCGATTGATTTCCGGGGCAAGAACCAAAATTCCTGCGGCCGGGCTTTTTAATTCGAGACTCGAGGAGGAACCTATGGCAACCAGCACTGCTTTGGAAAAACAAGTCTCCGTCGGTCCGACGAAACTTCTCATTAACAATCAATGGGTGGAAAGCGCTTCGGGCAAGACATTTCCCACTGTCAACCCGGCAACGGG
>JBELAJ010000693.1:0-3898 GCA_049508935.1 Terriglobia bacterium
AGCTACCACCGCAATGCACCTTCTGGCGTTTCTTGACCTCCTTGCCAGTGACCCTCGCCCAGCAACTGTTGAAGCTGCAGCGCCTGCTGCGAGAACGGGTCTGGGAAGCAGCGAACGTGCAGTTCCCTTCCATCACTCTCGATACCGATACCACCGTGCACACGCTCTACGGCCGGCAGATGGGGGCGCGCAAGAGCTACAACCCGAAGAATAAAGGGAAAAAGAGCTACCAGCCGATTCTCACCTTTATCGCCGAAACTCGGTAATGCTGAGAACAGCATTACCGAGTTAATGCGCTGCGAATTTTTATGCGGACCTTTCTGCTCAGCCTCCCGTTTTGGAGCACTATTTGCGGGCTTTAGCTCCGCATAAAGAGGCAGCCTTCAATGAGGCGATGAGTTTGTCGGTAGCCTTGAAACGTGCCGTCCGCAGCTTCGGCGGTAGCAGTGTCTCCAGGACTTCAAGCTTCCCCCCGGGATCCGCTCGGGTATACATTTCCGTCGTTTGCTGGCTGGCATGGCCGAGCCACAAGGATACTCTCCGCAGGTCGTGGGTGGCCTGGAGAACCGTCATCGCGCAGGAATGCCTCAATACATGAGGAGACACTCGCTTCCCAAGGAGAGCAGGACACTGCTTGGCCGCTCGACCTCGGTGTTTGCGAAGAATGTACTCGAACCCGGAACGCGTCAGGTTCTCTCCCCGCGCATTGAGAAAGAGTTCTGGCACCAAGGCTTCGCCCCGGACGGCTAGCCAAGCACGGACCGCCGCCGCAGTGGGCTTCCACAAAGGCAAGGCCCTTTCCCTTCGCCCCTTGCCGTGGACCAGAATGCTGGCTTGTGGTTGCAGTTGGAGATCCTGCAGGCTGAGTCCAACAAGTTCGGAGACTCGGAGGCCCGCCGCAAAGCACAGGTGGAGCATCGCCCGGTCTCGGATTCCCAGTCGGTTTGCAGGGTCAGGAGCGTCCAACAGGAACTGCGTCTCTTGCTGGGTCAGGTAGGGAACGATTCGAGTATCAGTTTGCTTGATCGGGATGGCCAGCACGCGTTGAATCTGTTCCATCGCCGCGGGCAGTCGGTACTGCATATACCGCACAAAGGACCGGATCGCCGCCAAGCGGATGTTTCGGCTGCTGGCGCGATTGTGGCGAGCGCTTTCCAGATGATTCAAGAAGTTCACGACCAGCGGAGCGTCCACTTGCTCGAAGTGGAGTTCCGAGGGTTGAACTTTGAGGCGTTCACTGGCGTAACTGAAGAGTAGTTTAAAAGCGTAGGCGTACGAATCGCAGGTATGCACACTCGCGCCTCGTTCCCGAGGCAGACGCTCCTGGAGAAAAGCTGTGATGTGGGGTGCGATCAGACTCATGAAGTTTCTCCTTTCATAAAGGTTTCACAGGCCGTGACGATGTCTTGCAGAAGGTGGGGAGTGGCTTCGATATACCAATAGGTATCAGCCACCCGACTATGCCCGATGTAGGTCGAAAGCGCCAGCATATGCTGGGTAATGCGATCGCGTCCTGGGGGGCAGGTCTCGAGCGCCCTGACCACGAAGGAGTGTCTCAGCGAGTGAGGCGTGGTGCGGGAACGCCGACCCGTTCCCCGAGGCAGTCCTAGGGCTTGCACAGCGGTCTGGAAAGCGGCGTCCACACTGCAAGTCGGTAAAGCCCTTCCTCGGAGGGAAACGAAAACATGATCGTCGCCCCCGGCCACCCGCCGGCGACGAACCAGATAGCGCTCCAATCCGGCTTGGGCCGTTTCGTGTAACGGAACCAGACGGCTCTTGCGGAACTTGGTCTCACGGATTATCAGACCATCGGGAGTGATATCTTCAAAAAGTAGCCGGCGGGCTTCAGAAACACGAAGGCCGGTACACGCCAGCAAAGCGAAGAGAGTGCTGTAAGTGTGGGGACGCAGAGAACCCTCTGGACCTAGGCGAGACGCTGCCCCCACCAGACGGCGAATGTCCGCTGGGGAAAGGATGATGGGAGCGGGCCGCAGTCTGGAATCCTTGCCGAAGATGCCCTCCGGAGGGATCTCATGGCGGGGGTCCTCCGCTCGCAGGTAACGCGCCAAACGAATCACCAGACCCAGTCGGCGAGCCCGGTGAGCGACAGAGGGGGCCAAAGCCGCCCAGTCGATGGCCGTCTGAGCGCACACGAATCTTTTCTTCTTCTGGTTCGAAAAGCGAGCGAAATTCTGGAGCTGAGCGCCGTCCGAGCGGAGCTCGAATCCAGCCGCTCGTCGTACCGCCAGGTAAGATTCCACCGCTTGAGTTAACATGGTTCCCCCTCCGGCCAGGGCTGAGCAATCTGCCGCAGGGTGCGGACGTCCACCTTGGCATAGATTTGAGTGGTCTGGATGGAGCGGTGCCGGAGAAGGGCAGCGATGTCTTGGAGTGAGGCCCCTTGACGAAGCAACTCCGTGGCCAGGGAGTGTCTTAAGAGATGAGCCGCGCCGCGTGCGGGACAGGAAACGCCCGCTCGGCGCATCGCTCTGGCTACGATCGCCGAGATCGCTTGATAGGAACGGAACCCTCTCCAGGGTGCTCGGGAACGAAGGAAGACGATATCGGTATCCGCCGGGGGGCGTGCTTGCTGGAGGTAGGCCACCAGGGCCTTACCCAGTTCTTGCGAAAGAGGTAGCCGGGTCGGATGCCGCCCCTTTCCCGTCACGCTTATCCAGCCTTCCTTCCAGCCGATGTCGCCCCATCGTAGGAGCACGAGGTCACCCGCTCGAAGTCCCAGACGGGCCAGCAGGAGGACAATGGCTCGGTCCCGAACCCCGACCTTAGTGTGCGCATCACAAGCGGCCACGATCCGTTCGACTTGCTCGGGCTGCAGGTAGCGGGGCAGAGCGGAGAGGCGCCAGTTTGCCATGGTCGGAATGCATGCATCCAACCCGACCGAGCATTTCCCCTCGGCGATCAGAAAACGGATAAACATTCGGAGAGCGGTGACGGCGATTCGGGCCCTGGCCCTTCCCCACCGCCGGCTCCCTTCCAAAACAAACTGGCGCAACCGGTGAGCCTTATAACGTCTGGGCTGTTGCCCCACCGTTCGCAGGAAGTCGCGAATGAAGAAGCTGTAGGTATCGAGCGTACGCGGGGATGCGCCGCGCTGCTCGCGCATCCATTGGCTGAAGGCGTCGAGGAGCACTGGCAGCCGGGGTGATCGATCTTCCGCAGCCGACGCCCGAACGACCCCCGCTCGGCGCAAGTAAGCCCGAAATTGGCGGGCGCCATTCCAGGGCTCGGCAGGGCTACGACGACCGTAGCCAAGGCAATGGCACTGGGGAAGGTGATGTCGAAAGCTCTCCACCCAACGGTCATTGAAAGAGGTTGGAGAGAGGCCCTTTCGGCGGGCCCAATGCATCAGATGCGCCGCGGCACGGAGGTGTCGGCAAGCGGTGATTCGAGCGTAACCTGTCTGGTAAAGTTCCTTAGCGAAAGCTTCCAGATACGGCCTCGCTGGGTCGTCGCGTAACTTCCGAACATAGGCAAAGAAGTGTCTCAGCATGATGTCCTCCTTAGCGTGGTTTGGATTCACCACACCAAGAAGGACATCATGATTATGCGGAGTGCTTCAACAGGCAGGCAGCGCGAACGGTGCTGGAATGCCATCCTTCTTGCGTCTTCTGGCCTGCCGTCTCCGCATAAAAATTCGCAGCGCATTAACTCGAGAATATATCGGTGGGGAGTTGCGCAACGGAGACCGGCCCACCGGTGCGCAGATCGCGCGCCATCTGGAGGCCGTCTTCGCCGCCGTGCCCCGCTGTGTGCGCAAACTCTTCGCGCGGGCCGATGCCGGGTTCTATTGCTGGGAGGCAGTCCAGGCTTATGAGAAGGCGAAGGCTTCCTTCCTCATCGTGGCGCGCAAAACTTCTCGTTTGCTGGAAGAGCTGGA
>JBELAJ010000694.1:0-3890 GCA_049508935.1 Terriglobia bacterium
CACGAACTCGCGCTCCATCCGCGACGTTATCCTTTTTCCGCTGATGCGTCCTGAAAAACCTACTGTGTAAGGCGGGATAACCAACTTGTGGTGCGGGGGTCTCGCCCGCAAGCACGTGAGCGTCTCCTTCCCGCGCGCGGGCGGGACGCCCGCGCCACAAGGCCGGGCCGAGGCCCTCCTTTGGGAAGGCCCGATGGGGCGCTCAGCAAGACACTAAGCCGTTTTATTGACCTGCCCTAGGAGCAGCCTAGGCTGATGCCACACGGGGCCCGAGGCAGTGAGCCACCGTATTGACGATCTCCCAGGCGGCGGGCGGTTTCTCCAGGTAATCGCGCGCTCCCAGATACATCACGTCCAGGTAACTGCGCATGTCCACGGCGCGGGTCAGCACCAGGACGGGACGACGCCGATCGAGTTCAATGGCGCGCTCGAGCAAGGATTGCCCCTCGAAGGTCTGCCCTTCCTGGTTCAAGATGACCAGATCGTACCATTCCCGCTCCAACCGCTCAGCGCCCTCCAAATAGGTCGTGCAGCCATCCACGCTGTGCCCCTGGTCTCGGAGCAGCGAGGTATAGAGCTGTAAGTCGCCGACATCTTCATCCACCAGCAGAATCTTGCCTCGCTGAATTCTGAGGGGTGGACGGCCCGTGCAAGTTCTCATGACGGTTTCCGGCATTGAACACCTCCAGAACCATATCGGCCGACCGGCCTTTGGACTTTAACGCCGGTGTATACTACTTCACTCAAAGGAGGGGAATCATGAACGTTTCAGGACGCCCGAAAACGGGCCGGGATTGGCGAAGGCTGTTTATGACTGTTTTGTTAGTCACCGCGGTGGGGGCTTCAGGGAGCGCCGGGGCGGCGCAGTTTCGCGCCTCGGTGGTTAAGATTGACATTACTCCGGATCAACCGCAGTGGCTGCTCGGCTATGGACCGAGGCAATCGACGGGCGCGCACGACCACATCTACCACCGGATTGTGGCGATGGACGACGGGCAGACGCAGTTCTTCCTGGTTTCCACCGACATTTGTCTGTTTTCTCCTTCGGTGTACGACGAAGTCATGAGCACGCTCCAGGCGGAGACTGGGATCAATCCTGTCCAGGTGTGGTGGACCGTAACCCACACCCACTCGGCCCCGGAAGTCGGGCCGCCGGGACTCGTGGAAGCGTTCATGGGCGAGCGATATAAGCACGA
This sequence comes from Terriglobia bacterium, assembly GCA_049508935.1. Taxonomy (GTDB): domain Bacteria; phylum Acidobacteriota; class Terriglobia; order UBA7540; family UBA7540; genus CAVROP01. The sequence goes on from JBELAJ010000694.1 coordinate 1,197, forward strand.
CCACAACACGGAATATACGGCGCGGGTTAAGAAAAGCCTCATCGAAGGAATCAAAGAGGCGCGGGCAAAACTCGAACCCGCGCGCTTGGGCGTCGGATGGGGAATGGCCATGGCCAATATTAACCGCCGCGCCCGGGACCTCGAGGGGCCTACTTATCTCGGATTGAATCCGGATGGCCCAACCGACCGCCAGATCGGACTGATTCGACTGGAAAGAGCGGATGGAAGGCTGCTGGCCTTGATAGCCAATTACGCCATGCACGGAACGGCTCTGGGACCGCATAACGATCTCATCACCGGCGATGCGCCGGGGATAGTGGCCGCTTACGTGGAAGAGAAGCTAGGCGCGCCCATGCTTTACATCAACGGCGCGGCGGGGAATCTCGCACCCATCTATACCGTTTGCCCCGACTTCGAAAGTGCGCACCTGGGTCAATTCCGGGCGATGTTGGGAGACAAGATCATCGCCGCGAACGACCGGATCGGGCGCACGACTTCCGAAGTACGCCTGGCCGCCGGCGAGCAGATTGTCGAGACGCCTCGAAAGCCGAACATGGGCTGGGCGCCCGACCTCGAGAAATACCTTCGCCAAACGGATGCAGGGGAGACCGTCATCCGTCTGCCCATTCGCTTCCTGCGAGTGAATGACGATGTGGCCATCTGGGCGGCACCGCTGGAACTCTTCTGCGAGATCGCTTTGCGGGTGCGCAGGCTTTCCCCGTTTCCGTACACTTTCTACTTCGGATACTCGAACGGCTGGCTGGGTTATATGCCCAGTGCAGCCGAGTTTCCTAATGGCGGCTATGAGCCGGCCACGTCACCTTACACCCCAAGGACGGAGGACGATGTCGTGCGCACGGTGGTTGGGTACTTGCAGGGGAGCACGCGTTAACGTAACAGAGATTACGCCGCGAGCCAGATGAAAGAGCGATTTCAAATGGCAAATGGCAAAAGTCAAATGGCAAATGGTTGGCGATTTCCAAAATAGCAAATCTCAAACCATTTGAAATTTGCTATTTGCCATTTGCCATTTGAATTGCTGTTCCCATTTGCCCACCTGCCGACCTGCCCTTTTGCCTACTGCCCAACATACGCTGGGTTCACGTGGCGCGCGCCGGTGGCCATGAGCTTCTCGGCTTCGGCTTGAGTCTTGATTCCGCCGCGCGCGCCTAGCGCTGTGCAGTTCAGCGCGGCCATGGCGTTCGAAAAATCCAGAATCCTCTCGATCGGCCAGCCTTGGATCAGCCCAAAAATGAACGCGCCGTGAAACACGTCTCCTGCACCTGTCGTGTCCACGGTCTCGACGACGAATCCGGGCGAATAGTAGAACCGCCCCGCGTGGTAAATCAGGGCTCCGTCGCGGCCCAGCGTCATGCCGGGAGCTTTCATCTTGTGCTCGGCGGCAGTGTGGGTGAGGACCTGGAAGGGATCCGCGCGGCCCGTCAGGGTGGGAAGGAATTTCGTGGAGGCAATCAGGTAGTCAATGTAAGGGAAGAGGCGTTCAACTTCCTTATAGACCGTGTCGAGATCGGCGACGACGATCATGTGGGCGCGCTTGGCCCACCGCGCGGCCTTTACGGATGCCTCGACGTCGCATCCGTCCAGGTGCAGGACGCGCGCGGAGGTGATGGCGCTCTCGGTTAACTCCTCCGGCGTAACGGTCAAGCGCGCATCGCGATCCCAAAAGACCGTGCGCTCGCCCGTCGCCTGATCCACCAGGATGATGCCGAATTGATTGGCGGTGCCGGGGACGACGCACGCGTATTGCACGTCCACGCCTTCGCGCTCCAGGCTGCGAAGTTGCACCTTGCCGCCTTCGTCGTCGCCGACCTTGCCGATGTAGCGGGTACTCAAACCCAGGCGCTGGCAAGTGACCAGGGCCGTGGCCACCTGTCCCCCCGCATGCGTGGTTGAAGACAACACGCGCTCCTTGCCGCCCAGGGCAGGGAAGTCACGCACCATCAGCACCGTGTCCGTGGCGTTCAATCCGAGTCCAACCACATCTACCATGTTCTTTCGCAAATGCTTCCTCCGGCAGGCTAAAAGGGAATACTCTACCACGAACTGATAATGCGGTTTCACGCAAAGCCGCAAAGTACGCAAAGGTCGCAAAGGAAAACCGCTGCTTCGACACACCATGCGTTTACAACGCTAGCCTATGCTTTGCGATTTGTCAAGAGACAACAAGTCCCTTTCTGACTTTTACAGATATAATTGTAGAGTAGGCGAGCAAGGTCGCCTGGAGTCGTTCTCCCCGAAGGAGAAAATATGCCGGCGAACCCAATGGAATATCTCTGGCCGGGCATTGTTGCCGCCCAGGCTATCTACGTAGCGGCGAAGCTGCGCATTCCGGATTTGCTTGCTTCCGGCCCGAAGACGGCGGCCGAGCTTGCGGCAGATTGCGGCGCTCATCCGGCCACGCTCGAGCGTCTGCTGCGCGCGCTGGGCACGCTCGAAATGTTCGAGCGCACAGCCGACGGCCGTTTTCGCAACACGCCGTTCACGGAAGTGCTGCGCACGTCTCACCCGCAGTCACAGCGCGAGAGCGCCCTGTTCCTGCCCGCGGCATTCCTTTGGCGGCCGCTGGGCGAACTCGAGTATTCGGTGCGCACGGGCGGGGCGTCGTTTGAACGAATCTTCGGGCAACGTTTCTTCGACTACCTCGAGGGGCATGCGGAGGACGGCGCACTCTTC
>JBELAJ010000695.1:0-3876 GCA_049508935.1 Terriglobia bacterium
TGAATGACGACGACAAGGTCATCTTCGACGTGGACGGGCACGAAAACCTCGCCACGTCGCTGGTGGGGCTGTTCGATTCGCAAGTGGCCGGGGGAAAGCGCTACGACCTTGCCACCATGGGCCGCCGGCGAGCCAACGCCACGTATCTTGCCTCGCACGGCGTCGATAAGTCGACGTCCCTGATCTTTGCCGTCGACTTGACCCCCGTGATGGATGCGAAGGTCGATGTAAAGGAGTACGCCCTGGGCTATATCGATCGCTTTGCCAAGGAAATCTCCGGCCGGCTCTCGAAGTTGCTCTGATCCGCCCCGCCGGTTTTTGCCTGCACGATCGCCTGCATACCAGGAGGCCCACACGTGATCGACCGCCCTCTCCCTTGGGGAGAGGGTGTCCGGCGACGGCGTTTTCTCCAGCCGTCGCTGGACGGGTGAGGGGTCTCTTCCCTTCCTCGCTGTGCCAAGGAAGGGCTGGTTTAATAATGTAAAATAGCACAGTTAAGCTGTTATTTAATTTGATATTCTTCCAAGTTGAAACACCGTTTGCCATTTGTATTGCTCCTGCTATCACTTCTTGCGAAATGACCCCTCACCCGTCACGCTCCGGCTGATGACGGCGCCGGAGCGTGACACCCTCTCCCCAAGGGAGAGGGCTGTTGTTAGACTTCCGAGGGCTGCTCATTAAATTCTGCGCCCGCCGGAGGCGACACATTTCTAAAACACCCGCTCCGAATCCAGCAGCAGCGTAACCGGCCCGTCGTTCACAAGCTCGACCTCCATCATGGCCTGGAACTGTCCCGTCTGGACGGTGACGCCGCCGGCCCGCGCCGCGGCCACGAAAGCCTCGTACAGCCCGCAAGCCACTTCCGGCCGGGCCGCCTGATCGTAGCTGGGCCGGCGGCCCTTGCGGCAGTCGCCGTAAAGCGTGAACTGGGAAACGCAGAGCAATTGCCCATTCGTATCCAGCAGCGACAGGTTCATGCGCCCTTCCGGGTCGTCAAAGATGCGCAGGTTGAGGATCTTGTCGGCCAGTGACTGCGCATCTTCGAGAGTGTCGTCCTTCCCGACGCCCAGCAGGACGACCATCCCCTGGCTGACGGCCCCCACCACGCGGCCATCGACGCGCACTTCCGCTTTGTTCACTCTTTGCACGACAGCCCTCATCGCAGTTCCCTCCCCCTTCTAGAGGCGGCCTTTCGCCGCCTTTTGCGCAGTCACTATTCTAAACGCAGAACCTTCAGTAAGGCCAAGGACCCATGGGGCCGCGGAGCGGCGCCGGAATCTCGGAGTGACAATGGGCCCACGCTATCGCGGGGGCGACGAATTCTGACTTCCACATTGCCGGGTGGGGCCGCGTATCCATTACCACCTGGGCGACACCGTCTGTTTTTTCAGGCTTTTAGGCCCATTCCAGGGCCGGACAGCGACGGTATGTCCGTGCTCGGCCACGGTTAAAGCCCACCGGAGCGGCTCCGAAATATGCAGACTTTTGCATACATGTGTCAAAATGCGCCACTTGGACGACATTTTTTCACAATGTGAAATCGAGACTGAACTATATCACCTTTATATACAGTCACATAAGAAAATTCTTATCATCTGTTCCACCTTTTCCCATGGTACCAATTCCACATGATAGGCTACGTTCATGGAGCAAGAGATCCGAGCTACCGCGAAGCCAGCAGCAAAAAAGGGAGGAGCCTACCCCCTTGGAATGCTGTCGAGCCTCGCCAGGCCGGTCTCTTCGCTCCGGCTGTTTTCCCCTGCCGGACGTCTTGGTTCAACCGCCACCGCGGGTGCGGAGGCCGAAGGCAGGCTCAGGTTGATTCCCCCTCCTGGACGGAAAGGGGTTGGGGGTGGCGAACGGGACATGTGGGTCCGTTCAGCCATCCCCGCCCCCCTTCCGATCGAGAACGGAATCCCGGGGGAAGGAAGGTTATACATAAGAATCATGACGAAATTCATTCAGCAGCTCTTTTCCGAATCAGGTGAGGCCAGTTTCAGCCGCTTGGGAGCGTTTGTCGCGCTGACATTTGCATGCGGCTGGATTACCTACCTTGTGCTTCGCAATCATATCCTGCCCAGCCTGGAGGGCCTGACGTTTTTCATCGCGGCGCTCTACGGGTTGGGCAAGGCCAACGAGACACTGCAACGCCTGTTTGGGGGCAAGTAATGGGAACCACCAAGCCACCATTGCCGACAACCGGCTTGAGCGCCATTCGCGCCGCCGCCAGCAAGCTGTCAAGCCTCAGCCTGGTGCAGGGCCTTTTGCGGATCGCGCCGGGCCTGCCGGCGGCCGCCCTGGCCGGTGTGGTCATCATGTTCTTTGCCTGGTCGTGCGAGCACCGGGCGCGGCAGCGCCAGGCGATCGAGGCCCAGCAGATTAAGAAGCAAAGCGCGGAACAGATTTCGCGCCTCCAGCAACAGGCCTCGAGCGCGCTCAAGGACGCCCACCAGAGCGCCCAAGCGGCGAAGGAACTTGCGGGCCAGCGGCAAGAGCTGGCGCGCGAGGCCGATGGATTGCGCCAGAGTCTCGAGTCGCTCCGCAAAGTCAAGCTTACGCAAAACAACGAGCTGGCCAGCCTGACAACCGAGGAAGTGGTGAAACGGGTTGCGGCGCGGCTGCAAGAACAGGGAATAGGGAATAGGGAACAGGGAACAGGGCAGCAGACCCTGAACCCCCTCACCCGTCCCGCGACGTCTGATGAAACCGCCGCCGCGGGCCACCCTCTCCCCCAAGGGGGCGAGGGTAAGGCCACTTCAGGGAGCCAGGGCTTGGCTACAGCGGGGGGCGAGGGGAAGAATGCCAACGGCGGATCCGTCCAGAGCGATGCCGCAGCGCTGGTGCTCTCGGACCAGGGAGTGCGAAAAGTCGAAGGCGCTTTCGAGGAGCTTGATTCCTGCCGCCAGCAAAGCCAGGTCATTGCGCAGCAAGTGTCGAACTGCGAGCAGCAGGCAAAGCTCGACTCGGCCCTCGAGGAGCAACAGGCAGGGACGATCTCGAAGTTGAACGCAGCTCTGGCCGACAAGGACCAGATTCTCGCCCGCAGCGAAGCGGCGCATCGCGCCGAGCTCAAGGCCGTTCGCGGCACCTGGCGGACGCGCGTCTACCACGCCGCGGAAATCTTCGCGGGCGGATTCGTAGTGGGGGTACTTGTCCGATGAACCCTTCTGACTTTCAGCATGTGGCGCTTTGGTGGGGCCCCGGCGTTCTGGTTCTGATCGCTTTCGGCTGGGGATTCTTCCGCCTGGCGGAGTACTGGATCGGGAAGTCGATGGAAGTGAAGCGCCAACAGATGGACAGCGCCTACGGCCTGGTGCGGCAGTACATCGAAAAGTTCCTGGGCGCACAGAGCGGCCAGGCGGACGCGCTGGCGCGCCTCGCGAGCTGCGTCGAGCATCACGAGTCGCAGGAAAGCTTCGAACACCAGGAAATCCTGATTGCCCTGAAAGCCATGCACCATGACATGAACGGCTTGCGCTGCCGCGCTACCGATGATTTTTGCGCCTTACGTACCAAGTCTGGGGTGACGGTGCGAACCAGTTCTTTTCCCGAATTAAGACGTGAATCTCATTCGCCGGAATTCAGAGCGTCGCGTGATCAGTCCGAGGAGCCGGCGCCGGACGCAGCAGAAACGAAACAGGACTCAAGGAGCTAATCAACCATGGCTGCAAGTGTTCGTTATAAGGAACTTGTTCGGGGAAAGATCCTCTATTACCTGGGACTCATCTACCCCCAAGCAGCTACTTTGCCTCTTCTGCAAGGTGAGCTGGACATTATTGGTTATCCCATACCCTTGGAAGACCTGAATTTTCATATCGCCTACCTCGCCGAAAAAGGGCTGTTAGCTGTCGAGCATGTGCGCGGGCCCCGCTCGCG
>JBELAJ010000696.1:0-3847 GCA_049508935.1 Terriglobia bacterium
ACTGTGGAATTCCTTGATAAGATCAAGGTTGGCTCCCCTCAACGGTGCCCCTTGGTCCGGTCCGGTAGCTAAATTGCGGTAGAAATACTCCACGAGAGCCATGGCGTACGGATCGCTGGCCGTCCAGAAGCCGGCGAGCACCGACCTTGCGCGTGCGTGCAGAGCACGATGTCAGCGTTTAGGTCGGACAGCATGCTTGAACCACTCTGAGACAAAGTCCAAGCAAATGCTCCTACTGCCTTGACCTTGGCGTTCTCGGGTCCCATCACACCAATGATAAGAACCAGCTCATTGGCACCGGAGCGAAAAGGTTTCAATCGCGGAGTCGATCCACTCCCAGAATTGGCGCCGGAGCCCCGCTGAACCGGTTGCCCCCCATTTTGGAGGCTGCGAAAACATAAACAAGGCTCATAAAGAGTGTCAGCTTCGATTCTCTGTCCCTCGCGAGCCTTCAGTTCTGCGAGGGCGGTCAAATTCTGAGGAACGTAGTATCGGTCACCGACCCGGCTACTGGCGTCCAGACTCCTGGTGAGACACACTTCTGCCTTTGCCAGGTTGTCAGCGCCGCGATAGATTTTGGCTAGTTCGAAATAGGCATCGCTGACCATACGGTAGAATCTCAGGTCGCTTGCCAACGATCCGGCTTTTTCTAGGCACTCGATTGCTTGCGGCTTATCATTCTGCTCTTCGGAAAGCTTGCCAAGCAGAATCAGCAGATCGGCCTCATGGCCCCGTTTTCGATTGGCTCTGGCTTGATCTAATGCCCGTGAGAGCGTGGCCCGTGCCTCGTCCGCCTTCCCAAGGGCCGACAAAGCCTCTGCCTTCCCTTCGTAGGCCATGAACGGAAACCCCGCATCCGCTGTCCTGGCTGCAAGGTTTATCGCTCGATCAAAGAACGGAATTGCCTCTTCGGGACGCTTGATTTCGTCAAGGCCAGTGCCTATCAGCTCGAGATACCTGATCTGGCCACCCACGTCGCCCGAGGCCATCGTTGACAAGAGCGCGCCGCCGACTAATCGGTCGGCCTTCGCACTGTTCCCTTCAAGGAACGCAATGAGGCCCAATTCACCCTGCGCGCGAATCTCCCACTTCCTCTCACCCAACGTCTTGGCAAGGGCTTGCACCTGTTCCCAGTCTCTTTTCGCGGAGACCCGGTCAGTCTCGATGTCAGTGTAGCCCTTCGAAGTCAGGCACCAAAGTTTGAGCTCCGGGTCGGATTGAACGAGCGGTGTTTTCAGTTCGGCGTCCAAGTAGTTGGAGATGTCCACGAAAGACATCGTCTCAGCCTCGGCGCGAATCCGGCCGATTTTGGCGTAAAGCTCGTTGCGGTGGTCACCAGCTTGAGCGAAAAGTGCTTCCGCGCGCGCGTAAAGGGGGTCAGCCGCAGGTCCATTGAACAACCATGCGAGCCGATTTGCTTCGGCGAGGAGTTGCTTCGGGTCATTGGACTCAACGATACTCCGCTGCGCAGCTAACTGCCGATGGCGATTTGAGCGGGTCAGCGGGCCGGCGTAGTGCCACAACACCACCGCCGTCACCACAAGCGCGGTGAACCCTACGTAACGAAGGAGGAGTCCTGAGGCATGTAACCTCACGCGCCCTCACCTTGGGGAAAGACCCTAACACTGAAGCGCGTCATTCGGCCGCATGATTCTGCTACGCATCCAAGCCCAAAATGTTTTTCGTCAGCCCTGAAGCCAAGATTAAAGGATAAGAGACTGAGGGCAAATATTCAATGGCCATTCGGTGGATGTCTCTTTAGGCGCGCGGTGCAGCAAAATTCGCTGGTTTTCCCTAGTGATGTTGAGGGCCGTGGAAACGTCCTCCGAGGTCCACTGATACAGGTCTCTCAAGATCCACACTTCCGCTTGTCGTTGGGGTAGAGTGCGACTTACACGCAAAATATACTCCATGCGCGTCACCCTGACTGGAACGCGCGCGTAATCTGGCACAAGGCTGCCAGACTGGGCATCTCAACTGGATCAGGGACGATTAGGCCGTGGTCGCGTGAGGAGCATGGCGATTTGCTTTGGAACGCCGGAGAAAAGCCCCTCGGAAGAATAGCTCGAAAGCTGGGAAGGAGCGAGAAAGCGGTGCGCCAGATGCTCTCGAGTTGCGGCGCTACGTCCAAAGTGCGGAGTCCAAAAGAACATAATCTTCACGGTGTATCCAAACTGCTGGGGGTAAGCGACACTGCCGTACGTCTGTGGTTTCGAAAGGGTCTTTTTGGCGAGCCGGCTGATCAAAAGCAAAAACGGGGAAAATCCCAATCCGGACCGCGCCTGACCTTGGAGACAGTCGTGGCCTTTTGCGTGAAGCATCCCGACAAGATCAACGCCGACCAGTGCGATCCAGACCTCCAGGAGCTGATCGAGGACAAGAACGTGCGGATATCGGGCTGTCAGGGTACACGACAACACTTGGTCCAAACCAGACGCTGCCCACAGTGCGGACGAGTCATTCGCGGTAATGCCTACTTTCGCCATGTGAATAGGTGCAACGCAAATTCTGCCCCTGCCGACCAAGACAAAACGGAGAAGGTTACGGTTGGTGGGTAAGGGCTATCTCAAAAGCGGCTGGCCTGCGAGGTCTGTGCAAACAGCTTAGATCACGTGGAGTTCAAATGTATAGCGGTCGGCAGAACGCTGCCATTCACGAAAGGACGGGTATCTCTCGGAGCGATCTTTGGTCCAGCTTGCCTCCCAATTGTGCCAATAGTCGATTACCCGGGCATGCCGTGCATGAAGGTGGGCTTGGTAGCGAAGCACGTCAAACCAGCCGCGCTTTTGAACTTCGGCAAATCCGTGGTCCTCAATCCATTTTATCATTCGGGTAAATCGGCAGTGCGGTTCTTCCGCCGGATTCGCGGCGCGAGCGATTGCGTCCGCTTCTAAGAAGCCAGGGCATCTTCGCTTCACTTCCCTCTTAACCGAGGCAGGCAGTTGAGAACCGGCTTCGAGAGCAGTCCGCGCCCAGTAGGCGAAGTCTTCCCACTCGACATACCTTTCGACCGCCTTGCGCAGCATTCGAGGGTTGACTAGCCGGCCGAGCTTGACCAATCGCCGTTTCTCCGCGGGCATTTCGCATCGGTCAAGTACGCGGTCACTGCAATGTTCTGCGGCTTTCAGCCACTCGTGGAAAGATGGATAATGGTCCGGCTTCGAGCAGCCCCATTCGCGCTCGCAGTATTCCCAGTAAGCGTGATTGCGAACTGAGGCGATATCGCGCGCCGCGTAGTATCCCACAGCGTTCATCCAGCCTTCACGCCAGATTTCGGCAAAAATGCACTCGTTAATCCAGAGCTCAAAGTGGCGCCAAAGGCGGGCGAGTTCACTAACGTGCTCCGATTTCCTTTCCGTGAGCAACTCTGAGAAACCCTGGCACCGCTTTTCGACAACCTTGGCGAGCCATCCAGGGGATTCCCCCTCTGCCTCCTCAATGGCGCGTACCCACAAAACGAAGGCTTCCCACTCCACGTATTCTTCGCGAGCCTCTTGCAACCGCGGCCACGGTATGCGAGCCGCCTCCCTATCCGCTATCAGGCGAGCCCTTTGTCTAACCCGTCTTTCGAGCTCGCTTGGGTGCCAGATGGGCTTCAGTTTCGGCTGGACCACTGTGTTGAATCCCCCCGTGAGTGCAACCAAGGTGAGAGAATTACACAGGTGCAGTCTCTGTTACAAGACCGAGCAGGCGCCGTATTCGGCGGTGCCGGGTGGACAGATCTAAGGTTAGGCCGTTTAACCGGCCAATCTCTGCCCATTCTCAGGGCGTGCCGAGTTTGCGCGCTTCGGTTAGGATTTTGGTGAGGCGATTGGAGAGCCGGTCGAGGCAACTGCGGGTAGCGCCG
>JBELAJ010000697.1:0-6168 GCA_049508935.1 Terriglobia bacterium
CCCTGGGCGGCCCGGTACTTCGCCTTGGCCCACTCCCCAAAGGGAGCAGACACGTCGTCATTTTGCCCTGCTTGGGCCGCAGGTGACGGGTTGGAATGCCCGGCAGTCTTGCTGTCCGATTGTGCAGTTTCAGCGCCAACTAGGAACTTCGCTTTGGCCCATCCCGCGGTGGGTTCGGCCGCCGCAATTTGCCTGATCTCCACGGCTGCCCGCTCTGGCGCGGGGCCGGAATGCTGCGCAAGCTTCTCGGCCGAGGGCCCGTTATTCGCATCCTTCCCGAGCCCCCCCAGCACAACTCGCACCTTGCTCATTCGATCGATTTCATCTTCCCCTGGCGTCGCCTTACCCCATTCAATATAGATTGCCGAAGGGTAACGGGCCAGATCAGCGGCGGCCTCCCGGTTGGTCCTGTGATCCGCAGATGCCTCTGTCGACGCTGAAGGCGACGACGTTGCCGGCGAGGGCGACGGCGGTTCGCTCGCGGTCCGCAAGGCGATAACGTCTTCGTTCGTGAACATTCGGGGCTGTTTCTTAGACTCTGCGCGCTGTGCTTTGAGTTGGCGCGCCACATCACCGAGCGGAACCGAACCCGTCCACTTTTGTGCCGGCGCTACTTCTGCCGCCAGACCTAAAGCCAAACCGGCCGACAATACGCCTACGGTTAGACCCTTCATGGCTGAATTCTCCCTTACCGGCGAGCTACCGGTCTTCCTAATTTAGCCTGTTAGACGCGCGGAATCAACGTCAGGTTTTAACATTTTGGGCCGCAGCATCCCACACTGCAATGCTTTGCTGGTAGTAGGAGGCATTGGCCATGTGGCAGGCGATGGCCGTATTGTTTCCGAAGACGCAGTCCTCCGCCACCGGCTTGCGACTGCGCACCGCGTCGAAGAAATTCTGCATATGGATACCCCACTGGTCATGCCTGACAGGGTTCTTGTAGACCACCGGTTGTGGTTTCTCCTTGGGCAATTGAGCGTCGTGGTCGAGGTGCCATTGCTTCTCGTACGCTTCGCGCATGGCTTGCGGATAACCTTGTTGATACCACCCCGGGTCGTGATCCATGCCATCCTGCGGTGTCAGGGTTAAGGATTCTCCTTCGGGACCGCCGGTCACCTCCAGCAGGCCGCGCGTGCCGTAGAACTTTGTGCCTTGGTCGAACTCGCAAGTGAGCATGAGTTTGATGATCACCTTGAAGCTCGGGTAGTCGTAGAGCACGTGGTGAACGTCCGGCGCTTCACGCCCGTCTTCCTTGAACACGTAAAGCGCGCCGACGGCAAGCGCCCGTTGGGGCGGCGCCGTAACTCCCGCCGCGAGGTGCAATCCGGTGAGCAGGTGAACCATCAGGTCGCCCGCCACGCCCGTCCCGTAAGCCCGGTAACTTCGCCAGCGTGTGAAACGGATGGGATCGAACGGAATCTTGGGCGTGTTCCCGAGCCACGTGTCCCAATCCAGGTTTTCCGGTGAGAGGCCCGGCGGCGGCATCCAACTTGCCCACGCGCCGTTCGGAGTGTTGCGGCCTGTCGAAGCCTCAATGGTGTGAAGGTCCCCGATGGCCCCCTGCGCAATCAGCTCCTTGGCCTTGTTGAATGTCCAGGAACTGGCGGATTGTGCGCCGATCTCCACGATCCGCTTATTCTCTTCCGCTGCTCGGATCATTTCGAAGCCCTCACCGACGTCATGGGACATGGGCTTCTCGGAATAGACGTCCTTGCCGGCCTTGCAGCAGTCCACAAGAATTTGCTTGTGCCAGTGGTCCGGCGTGGCGTTAATGATGCAATCGATCTCTTTATCATCAAGCAGGTCCTGGTAGCGGCGCGTGACCTTGATCGGCTTGCCGACGATTTCCTGTGCCAGGGTGTGCCGGCCATCCCACAAATCGCACGCCGCCACGCACTCGACGCCTTTGTGAAAAATCGCATTCCGCAACAAACCCGCACCCTGTTCGCCAACTCCAATAATGCCGATCCGAATCCTGTCACTGGGAGGAGCCGCCTGGTTCTGAGCGTAGCCCGTGGGTGAGTCAACCAGAAAGGTTTTGGCTGCGAGCGTGGCGCCCGCTGCGCCTCCCGTTTGTCTCATAAAATCGCGCCGGGAAATGTATTTGGTCATAGGAAAAGTCTCCAGTCAAATAAAGCCGGTGAAATCTCAAGCGTCTAATCGTAGTTTCCAATCTGGTGAAACGCAAGAATGAATGAAGCTCGCACGACGGTGGGAACCGGGTGCGCACACAGAGATAAAGCCCCGAAGGGGCGACCTAACAAAGCCCAGGCCAGCGGCCTGGGTTCGGTAACCCACGCTGTCTCTCGCGGCGAGCCCTGAAAGGGCGGAATACCAATGCGCCGACCGACGACGCTCGGCTAGGTCCGTAGGATTGTTGCGCCCCTTCAGGGCTACCGGGTCCTCTCGGAGCGGGCTTCGGACCCAGGCCGTTGGCCCATAGGCGTTAACCTAAGGGTGCGAGGCCTGTAAAAGCCGCGGAGCGGCGGCAGCAAGTAGCCCACGGCGTGAGCCGTGGGATGTGGTTCCACGGCCATAATCACAGCCCCGGAAGGGGCGACAGAGTCTGGAAGCGGTCATTCAGACCTATGCTGCCGCCAGTTGAGCCGTTAGGTTAACGCTTATGGGCCGTTGGCCTGGGCTGCGCTAGATCGCCCCTTCGGGGCTGACAACTTCAGTCAGCCGCGCCCGCCGCGTTCACCAGTTCCTCGATGGCCGGAGCGATAACGTTCATCAATTCATGCCGCGGCTGAGGCGACATCATCGCCACCAGAAGATTCGTACTCGCTTCGGCGACTTTGCGGTGCCTCGCGACGAGGGCTTTCTGCTTCTCCACCCACGCGGCGTTGGGAGGGTGCTTCGATTCCCACATCGTCAGCGCCTCCAAACCTGCCTCGGCGAGGTCCTTCAAATCCTGTGAAGCGGGGATAACCTCCTGGAGCATCGAGGAGTCACGGGCGATGGCTTGAAACTGCGAGTCGTTGTCGCGCCATCGGGCAAGCTGCGCGCGCACTTGACGGCGCAGTTCTTCCGGCCCCCTGCCTGCCGCGAGCATCTGGTGGACCAAGGCGCGGAAATTCCAGGCCACCAGGCTCTCCGCCGGAAGCGCATCCACGAAGCGGGTAGTCACCACGGTATTATCCATGGCCTTTCCCGAGGCCATAGCGGCTTCGAGCCGGGGCTTCAAGCGGGCGAGGTTCTTGAGCGGCTCCACAGTTTCCGCCAAAGTCGCCAGAGGAAGAACGCTGTGATCACCCGCCAGCCGTTCGAGCATCAGCGTTTCGTTAGTGTGTTGCCGGAGGCCGAGTCGCGCGAGGTCCGCGTCAAGGGCCGCCATCCGGCGATAGAGTGAATCGGCGTCTTTGACGTCACCGGGCGACCAAAGGCGCTCGGCAATTGCCGCAACTCGCGGCCAGACCATGATCTCTTCTTTTTCGTCCCACACGAACTCGGACCACATGCAGGCAATCCCGCCTGCCACCAGCTTGTCTTCTTCCGGGGTCAGGGGCGGGCTGTCGACGGCCACGTTGTCTTCCGACACATAGCCGGCGAAGGGCGTGCCCTTCACCAGCTTCAGCGCTTCCGGAGGGAGTCCGTCCGCGCGAGAGTCGAACGGATCCACGGCGTAGTAAGCGGCTGCCGTGAGGCCGTGGTCGAGATAATAACCGGCGGAGACCAGGGTTGTGTGTCCCTCGGCTGCTGACCGCTCGACCATCTTGGAGCTCCGCCAGGCCTGAATCAGGATGTCTTTGGCCAGGTTCGGCTGCAATACCTCATCCCAGCCGATCATGGTCTTGCCGTGTTTCGAGAGAATCTTCCGCACTCGTTCGGTGAAATATCCTTGCAGTTCGTGCTTGTCTCTGAGTCCCCGCTGGTTCATGAACGCTTGAATCCGGGAATTCCGCGACCACTGCGTGCCGTTAACCTCGTCGCCGCCGGCATGGAAATACGGGTCGGGAAAGAGCGCGCCGATTTCGCCCAGGAGACGATCGAGAAAATGATAAACCTCCTCGCGCGTCGGATCGACGGTAGCGATTGTGTTGTTGTGGTCAGCGCCGAGCGCGTACGGTCCCGGCAGGGCGGCCAGATGCGGATAAGCGACGAGCATGGCTTTCGAGTGACCCGGCATTTCGATCTCCGGCACGACGCGAATGCCGCGCTCCCGCGCGTAATCCACCAACTCGCGAATTTCCTTCTGCGTGTAATACTGCCCACCCGATCCCATCGCCTGAAGCCGCGGGTAGACCTTGCTCTCGAGGCGAAAGCCTTCCGCGTCGCTAAAGTGGAGCTCGAGGACGTTCATTTTTACGAGCTCCATGGCATCGAGGTTGCGCTTGAGTGTTTCGACCGTTAGAAAGTGGCGGGCTACGTCCAGCATCAGCCCGCGCCAGGCAAACCGAGGCTGATCCTTTATTTCCACCGCAGGGGCACGGAACCCGGCGGAATCGATTTGGACAAGTTGCAGAAACGTCGCCATGCCGCGCAGTACGCCGGCCGGGCCGCGGGCGCATAGTTCCGCGCCCGCGGTAGTTACCCGCAATGTATAAGATTCGTCCGCTTGCGGAGTAAGGAAATGCGGATCGGCGGCATCGCACAAAACACGCAGAGTGGCCGCCTGCCCCTCAGGCACGGGCGCCACAGCGAACTTCAACCCCGTCTTGGCACTTAGATTTCTGGCCAGTCGGGCGGCGGCGTTTCGAAGCAGGGTGTCGTCGCGGTTTAGCGAAATGCGGAAAAATGGGTCAATAACCAGAAAACCTTGACTGAAACTGATCTGCGCGGGTTCGGGTATGACACGAAACTGTTCCGCTGCGCTCACCGGCAGAACAGCCAGAATCAGCGTGCATATAAGCAAAATGGATTTAAGTATCATCGTCTATTCTTCGACGCGTCTGTGCCACCGGCCTCCCCGCAACACTATACAACAAGACGCCCCGGCCCTAGGAATCAGGATTGTCGAAGGCTCGGCCGTGGAGTCTGTGCGAAAGCCTCCTTTTGACGGTCATTCCGAGCCCTTCGCTGTCATCCTGAGCGCAGCGAAGGATCTCGCTCTGGGTGCTCAGGGTAAACTCCGCGAGGAATCTCGCACTGGGCAATTTCTTCGCACTGCAAGATTCCTCGTCGCCTGCGGCCCCTCGGGATGACAGCAAGAACGCGTGCTCACACAGACTTTGAGGGTGGGCCACAGGCCGAGGACCGCTTAGGATGACGTTTTGTCTCTCCGTGCAGAAGGGCATGTTGTGGTACTACGACTTCGGTGCCATTGGACGGTTCTAATGGGGCTCTCTATACTGGCTCCGTCATAGGCCCGGCCAGGCCTTGGGCCGAGCAATACAGTTCCGGGTGTACTTGGATTCCTAAGAATCTGGCAGCCTGACTGAGGAAAGAAGAATGTTCCTCGCTCGACTTATCCTGGTCATTTCGACGGCGCTGTCCGGCTTCTATGTGGTGGTCACCGTCCAGCGAATCTTGCGTACTACCATCCATCGAAAGTAATCTCAGGTCATCATCCAATGTCTGCTGTAGGGTCCGAGAAGTAGGAGCTTGCAAATCACTGGCGCCGGCGCATCGCATCAGCTCCAAATCGCGGCCTGGAGATCCCGTCCGTGCGGTTACCGGATTTCCCGTGACCGTCGGCAAGCAATTGGCGATCCCGGTCGGCACCTACGTCGAGGGCGTGCTGGACAAGGTAACGAAAGGAGGCCGCTCCGGTCCCAGTCTGAAGATGCACTTCACCCGCCTCGATTACGTCAACGGTTACAGTGTGGATATAGACGACGCTGGAGAGCCCTGTCTCAGTGGACTCTGCGAATGTTGCCGAAGCTGCCTCCCACGCTCCGTAGTACCGCGCGGATAGTGTATACTTCAGCGAGAAGAATCAGGACGGGCGTGTGACTAGGGGAGGGCATCGGTGCGCAAAATCTGGCTGATTATCAAGCGTGAATATAGCACGCGGATCAAAACCAAGGGCTTTGTGATCGGCACGATCGCGGGACCTGCTTTCGCCGTCGGTATCCTGGCCTTTTCGATTTTCATTGCCACGCGCTTGACCGACCAGACAATACGGCTCGCCGTCATCGACAACGTGGGAGGTCTCTCGCCAACCGTGGCGTCAGCCCTTGATGTCAAGCTGCCCAACGGCAAACCGGAATTCCAGGTGGTGAGAAC
>JBELAJ010000698.1:0-3827 GCA_049508935.1 Terriglobia bacterium
GTACCGCGTGTGCAAATCACATCCTATAATCGACATGTTCGGCTCCTTTCCCGGCAGCCTTGGTCGTCGCACAACCTAGTTTACCGGTTCTTAAGGAGCCGACGACATTATGGAATCAGACATCCGATTCTTGATGTCTGCGAGGTTCGGGGCAGCGAACCTTAGTCGTGCGTCGGCAACCGCCCCAAGGGTTTCGCTACGCGAAATCGCAGACTTCAGAAGGTGAAGTCTGCGCCAGTCGGTGCGAGTCGTATTCGCAAATGCATATTAATTTAAGAGGGATTATTCAACGTCAAAAGCTGATCAACACTGATGTCGTTACTGGCAAAGGAACACGAAGTCTCGGAGCAATTGGCGGCGCTGGGCGCGGAGTGGCTCCCAGGGGAACGCTTGAGCCGGCACACTTCGCTGGGTGTAGGCGGTCCGGCTGACCTCGTCCGAGTGCATGACGCCCGCCGGGTGCCGGAGCTTGTGGCGTATCTGGAAGCGCACGATGTGCCGTGGCGGATCCTGGGCGGCGGGTCGAACCTGCTGGTGGCTGACGAAGGAGTGCCGGATGTTGTACTGCAAATGGCCCGGAGTGAGCCCATAGAAGTTGCAGAGAATCGCGCGGTCGTTCCGGCGGCGACAACCTTGGGCACCGCAATTCTGGAATGCGCGAAGCGGAATCTGGGCGGGATGGAAGGCCTGGTGGGGGTGCCGGGGACTTTGGGCGGAGCCCTGCGCATGAATGCGGGAGCCTACGGCACTGAGATGGCCGACGTAGTGCGCGCCGTCACGCTGTTCAAAGGCGAAACGCGCCAGGTCGAAACCGTGAAAGCCGCGAATCTGGGGTTCGAGTATCGACGCACCCATCTCTCTTCCCACGATCTGGTGCTTTCCGTCGCGCTCGAGTTGCTGGACCGCCCTCAGTCCGAGGTCCTGGCGCGCGTTAAAGAGCTCAATCGGAAGCGCCGCGCCTCACAGCCCCTGCAGGAAGAAAGCGCGGGCTGCATGTTCAAGAATCCCCCCGGAGATTCTGCGGGCAAGATGATTGCCTCGCTGGGCTTGAAAGGAACGCGCCTAGGCGGGGCGGTCGTGTCCGAGCGGCATGGGAACTTCATTGTCAATCGCTACCAAGCGACGGCGGCGGATGTCCTGAAATTGATGGATCTCGTTCGCGAGCGAGTCCTTGAGGCCTGTGGGGTGGAACTGGAAGAGGAAGTCGTTGTGTGGAAGGAATGAGTCATGGCGCTTATCACACCGATTCCGGAGACAATTCGAGAGAGTCTGCGCTCGGCGAGGTATGTCATCCGAGGTGGAAAAGTCTTAGGTGGAACCATCGTCGTTCAAGGTGCTAAGAATGCCATCCTGCCTATGATTGCCGCCGCGCTTCTGGTGAAGAAGGGCCAGACCATATTGCGCAACGTTCCTCCCCTGAACGACGTCTACATTCAGCTTGCGCTGGCGGAGACCCTGGGGGCAAAGGTCACTTACGACAAAGGCGAGCGCGTTCTAGTGATTGACGCCTCGTCGGTTTCAAACCACGTACTGGACCCACAACTGTCTACGCGGTCTCGCGCCTCAATACTGTTCCTGCCGGTCGTGCTCCACAGGCTCGGGCAGGTTGAGCTGCGTGGTGTCGGGGGATGCGCCTTGGGCATTCGAAGGCTGGATTTTCACTACAATGGCTTCAAGCGATTGGGGGCTGCCCTCGAGGGAACTAACGATCAACTGACAATCAAAGCGGATCGATTAACGGGCAGCACCACCTACCTCGACATGCCCAGTCAAACCAGCACCGAGAACCTGATCATGGCCGGCTGCCTGGCCTCGGGCGAGACGATCATCGAGAACGCCGGTTGTGAACCTGAGATCGCCGACTTTGGAAATTTCCTCGTCGAGATGGGCGCCAGGCTCTATGGGCTAGGGACCGGCACAATCAGGATCGAAGGCATTAGAGAATTACGAGCCGTTGAATACACCGTCATGGCCGATCGCTTGGATGCCGGACCGATGATGATGGCCGCTGCCATTACCGGAGGGGATGTCGAGATCGTCGGCGCCCATTTAGATGAAATGAAAATCCTGGTGGCCAAGCTGCAGCAGATGGGTGCGCGCGTCACGGCAGAGGGACCCCTCGTGCGCGTCCGTGGCCCGGAAAGGTTGAAGCCGGTGAATGTGGTGAGCTGGCCGTATCCTGGCTTTTCCACGGACTTCCTCCCTGGCATTATGGCGCTCGCCTCGGTTGCCGATGGCACCAGCCCCATACGTGAGAGTGTATTCGAGGACCGATTCACGCAGATTGACGGGCTCGTATCCCTCGGAGCGAAAATCACAAGAAAAGCCAGAAACCTTGCTGACGTCGAGGGCGTCGAAACCCTGCGCGGCGCGCGTGTCGTCGCGCCGGATCTTCGAGCGGGAATGGCATTTGTGCTTGCCGGGCTGTCTGCAGAAGGCGAGACGGTGGTTGAAAACGTCTACCAGATCGAACGTGGCCACAGCGATCTCGAAAGCAGACTTCGCCGCCTGGGGGCTGAGATTACCCGCGAGGCACTCCAGAATTAGAGTTCGCCGGCGTTGCGACTAAGCCGACCGCAGGGCTGGCGCGGACATCCGGTTCTTGATGTCTCGGAGGTTCGCGCGGGCGATCCTTAGTTGTGCATCGGCAACCGCCCCCACGAGTTTCGCTACGCGAAATCGCAGACTTCAGAAGGCGAAGTCTGCGTCAGCCCGCGTGCGGCTTGGATTTGACTATTCGGGCTTATGTCGTAATATGTAATAGTTTAGTCGTCTGGGGTTCATCAGGGTTCCTTGTCTTCGGCTCAGGGCTGTTTTAGGACTGGTCATCGTTGCGGACATGGCAGGACGACTCAAAGTCTCCGAAGCGGGATCGTCTCGACGAAGAAGCCCACCGCGCCAACATGATGCGCAAACTCAATCTTCATTGCGTAGCGACTTTAGTCCGGTATGCGATCCGGAACGGATTTGTGGCGGCGCAGCAACCGGACGCGTAACCGCCGCCGCGGACGGGCGCATCCGGCAAGGGAGAACCAGGGCCCCGACGCGCACGAGGGAGGCGAGTGTACCTAGCCTACGGCAAGGTGGCAGCGGAGCGGTCCGGCGCGGCGGCAGCGGCGAAGGCAGGCGCGTGGGGATGACTCCTTTCCCCCCGGACGCGGGGAGTGAGAAGAGCGCGCAAGCCCATCTGCACGTCCTTCCAACACGCTTCGCACAAGGTAGCAAGCCCGAAGTTCACGTCATTGTGAAACTCGGCCCATACGTAGACCTTTGCACAATCGAAGGGTTCACTACACCGCGAACAATGCATCGAACTCCTCCTTAATGCCAAACACCTGAAGCTCCAAAAGCCCTGCTCTTTTTGTTATGCATGAACGTTGCCATTCGGGGTGGCGCATATCCCCTTGATTCTAGATGATGAAACACCCTTCGCAGACCGAGCGCCGGGGAGAATCTTTTGAAAAAACTACACGCTCCGAGAAATTAATAGACTTGTCGTTCGAGCGCTGAGATCACTCCAATGTGGCAGGGTGGAGCATACGTCAGGACGCTTTTTGTCCTGATGTAAGCGCCCCTCCGGATCCACAGGAGCGCAGAGATGCCAAAAGACGGCACGTCTGCGCCACCCGGCGCCCCCGCGTGATCGCTAGCCCGTGATTCGTCTTTCAATACCCCATGAAGAGATATGAGGAATCCCTAAAGCCCCTTAGTACTACTACGTTAAGTTAAGGCGGTCGCTTTGGCTTGCGAATTTTGCTACCACAATACGCACAATGTCCGGTCCAGGTGAACAGCAGGCGTTGGATCTCACGGCGCGTCTGTGGCAG
>JBELAJ010000699.1:0-3768 GCA_049508935.1 Terriglobia bacterium
CATACGCACCAATGAAGAAAGGGCCTTAACTGCGGCCGCGCCGCTCACAGCATAACCCCCACCCCTTGATGACGCCAAGTCACAGGTTATTCAATCCGGCCCCGCCGGTGGCTGGGCTGCCTTCTGCCTTCTGCCTTCTGCCTTCTGCCTTCTGCCTTAAACCCTCTCCGCCACCGGCTGCGGTTCGACGATGTGCGTTTTCAACAGCAGCGCTACGACAGCGGTCATGCCGGCACAGAGCGTCGTCACTGCCGCGTAACCGTGCCGCTCAAAGAGAAATCCGCCCAGGACGGCGGCCGCGCCGATGCCCGTCTGCGAGAATATATTCCTCAGGGCGATAAAAGCGCCGCGCTGAGTCGAGGGCACGAGTTCAGTGATCAGCGCCGTCAAAGGACCTTGCCGGAACGCGGCGCCTATGCTGGCGACTGAGAACACGGCCAGCAGCCAGAATCCCCACGAGAATAGTGGGATCACCGCGACAGCCAAGGCCAGAACGGCGTTACTGGCGATTGAAACAGAGCGCTTGCTGCATCGGTCGGAGACGATTCCGCCCGCCGGCGCGCTGCCCAGCGCCACCACGCCTCCCAACATGAAAACCCAGCCGATCGTGCGGGTGGAGACGCCAAATGCGCTGTTCAACCACTGGCCTACATAAGTCAGGAATCCGACCAGTCCCCCGGACACGAGGAACGCAATGCCCAAAGCCGCGGCGGTATCCCGCCGGACGAGAAACGAGCGGAACGCGCGGCCGGCCGCTCGCAGCTTGTGGGAGGAAGGCTCGGAACTTAACTTATCCTTCGGCAAGCCCCATGAAAACGCCCCCACCGCCAGAGCCAGAATCGCGAAGAATAGGAACGAGCGGCGCCAGCCGTAGCGGTCCGCTATTTGCGCCGCCAGCGGCACGCCCAGAATTGGCGCGGCAAAGTACGCCGAGGAGATCATTCCTAGCGCCCTGCCCCGAACCCGGTACTCGAACCAGTCAGCCGCGTAGGTGATGGAGCAGGTGGAGAGCATTCCTGCCGCAAAGCCCGTCAAACCGCGCGCCACGAGAAGCGCATTAAAGGTGGCGGTGCGGGAAGCGACCCATGAGGAAACCGCAAACAGCAGCACGCCGATGAACAGGAAACGGCGGCGCCCGTAGTGGTCGGAGAGAGTCCCGGAGACGAACGACGCCAGCGCCGCTGCAAGGGAGTAGACCGCAACCAGTAGGCCCGCCATTCCCACGCTGACGTGCAGCGAACCCAGCAGCGAGGGGAGAAGAGCGGCGATCGTCTGATTGTCAGCCAGGCCGAGGAACAGCAACAGGAATAAGTCGGCGATGACGAATGAATCCAAGCGCGCCTCAGAGTTCGCTATTCAAAGTGGTGGAGGTCCAGTTTGATGGCCGCCTTGTCGGACATATCCACGACGCCCGCGGCGGCGATGCCGACCGCGACCACAATCGCGTCGCTGATTTCCTGCTTGGTCGCCCCCACGTCGAGCGCTTTTTTGATGTGTCCTTCCACACAACCCTCGCACTTGGCGATCAGTGAGCAGCCAATGGCAATCAGTTCCTTGGTCTTGAGGTCAAGGGCTGTGGGAGTGAAGTAGCTTTCCTTGTAAAACGTCAAATAGAGGTTACGAAATCGCGGCTCGATCATACTCATCGATTTTGGGGGTGCGACCACTGTG
This sequence comes from Terriglobia bacterium, assembly GCA_049508935.1. GTDB lineage: Bacteria > Acidobacteriota > Terriglobia > UBA7540 > UBA7540 > CAVROP01. Next base: position 1,672 of record JBELAJ010000699.1, read on the forward strand.
GGTCCGTCATTCGCCATAGCACAATCCTCACGTGTTCGAGTTTTAGTCATTCTGAGTTCTATCTTCCGACTTCCGACTGCTGACTTCCATCAGGTCGCCACCTGGGCCGTCTCGACAGCAGCCTGACCGAAAGTGGCCAACTCCGGAATCTCGATACGAATTGCGGTCCCCTTCCCGGGCTGGCTCGCAATTCTCATGGAATAATCCTGGCCGTAAAGCACCTTCAAACGCTCATGGACATTACTGATGCCGATGCCGGACTCAAGGATGCCGGAGCGGCGCTCGTCGGAAATACCCACCCCATCGTCACCGACCTCGATCGACAACAGCCCTTTGCCGCGAGTAACGCGCAGCGTTATTGTGCCACCCTCGATCTTGGGTCCGATTCCATGCCGGATGGCATTCTCGATCAGGGGCTGGAGGATCATGCTGGGGATCATCACGTCCAGTGTTCCGGGTTCGATTTCTTTGCGGATTTGCAGCTTGTCCCGGCCGAATCGCACCACCTCAATATCCAGATAGTCGTCGATGAACTCCAATTCCTGTTTCAAGGGCACAAAGTGCAACTGGATCTTCAAACGACGGCGCAGAATATTGGACAGCTTCAACAGCACGGAACGCGCCGTGTCCGGATCAAAACGAATGAGCGAAGATACGGTATTGAGGGTATTGAAGAGGAAGTGGGGATTAATTTGGCTGATGAGCGCGTCCACGCGAGCCTGAATGAGCGCCTTTTCCTGTTCCAGCAGCTTGCGTTCGATGCGCGTGTTGTTCCAGATGCGCACCGGTAGGCCAACACCGATGAGCGTAGCGAGCACAATCAGTATCCGCACCCAGAGGTGCGGCGAGTCCACGTAATAAAGATACTTACCGTGAGTCATCCTCCCCACCACCATGCGGGCCACTTCCAGCAGACTGCACACCAAGGAAAAAAGCACTTGCCAGTCCAGCGCCGGATGCGTGAAGCGTTGCTTGATAGAGCGGTAAAGGCTCAGATCGATGAAGCCGGAGAACTTCCAGATTTCTTCTTTGTCCGGACAGACCCATCTCGCTGTCCCGGCTGCGACGGCGTACAAGACGGCCAGTGGCGCCGCCCACAGTTCGTGGCGAATCAACACCGCCGGCAAGGAGACCATCATGCCCACCACCAGGCCGGCAATCGTCCCGCCCAGCAACCCCGCGATCGCAGTGATTTCCAGGCTCAGATCCGTAACAGGTAATGTTCCGGTGGGCCCGATCAAGCGCGCCAGTACGCCCAAAGCGAATGGCACGCCGAGAAACGCTGCGAATTCCAGCTTCTCTTTGGGTGACCGCTGCTCGATGAAGATGAGTTGCCGGAATCTCCCGAAGCGCGCAATGAAACCTGCCAGCAGAGAGATCACCGCCAACTTGATCAACAGGGCCACGAGCGTGGCCGCGGGAGAACTGTTATAAGCGTTCATGGGCTCGTGCAGACGCCAGTCGTGCGCGCCATCTTCTCACGAGGGCAAGCACAAGACCTGCCCCTACGCGCCGCCCGCTGTAGGGGCGGCTATCTCGTGAGTGCAGGCGCCACGCCTGCTACTCCAGGCCGCCACCTACCAAGTGTACCACTTCCAGGCGGTCTCCCGGTTGGATCGGAGTCACATCCCAGCCCGTTCTGGGAACGATCTCGCGATTCCGCTCCACCGCCACGCGGTCGCGGGGCAACTCAAGCCATTCCAGCAACGCGGCGAGCGTCAGGCCTTCAGGCACCTCGCGAAGTTCACCATTCAATTGCACTTTGACCACTTGCGTCTCCAAACTATCGATCGCAGCCCCTATGTTGGCGGGCAACTTACGCAGCCTCGTAGAAAACATGGTAACGACCCCAGCCACCATGAGGCAAGTGAAAAGGAAATGACCCGAGTTGGTGTGGGGTAGGCTTGCCCTAGGCCGTCGGCCTGGTACCCGCTCGGGGACGGCAAGCCGTCCCCCCCTACACTGCGTGTCATTATCTAGCGGTAGTTTACTGCGAGTGCGCTAAAAAGAGCGGGATGTAGTTGAATTCTCATGGAGTTGCCATGAGCGGGTTGTATTACCCACGTGGGGTACTACCGAATTGTTGCAAGCCCAGGG
>JBELAJ010000007.1:0-45243 GCA_049508935.1 Terriglobia bacterium
GCCATCAGCTTATTCGTTTTGCGAATGTAAATCGTGGGCACATAAATCGCGAGCAAAGCAACGATCACAACACTGGCGAAAATCGCGGTCACAGACAAATCCATAGTAGCCTCCGGTAGAACGAGAATAGAATATTGCGCGACATATATATACAACGAGTCAATGGCTTGAGCAACAAGTAAATTGAGGTTCGGTTTGCAAGACGCGCTGCGGCACCGCAGCAAAAAAACGGGCCAAGAACCGCTTAAACCAGTTCTTGCCAAACCAGGAACGCACCTGCCGCCCACTCTTGTGCTAAAACTGGTGTCGATTCTCTCTTGAAAAACGCGGGGGATCAACGGTACTAAAGTAAGGTGTCGACCTGGTGGGGTTTGAGCGCTTCACAACACTCCATATTTCAGGTACACCTCACGAAGCGACTTACCTTCGAGGAGTTCCTTGCGGGAGAGATTCTCTTTGTGCACCTTTTCCTGCGCCTTCACCAAGACCGCCTCTTCAACCTCATTAGGCACTACGACGATGCCGTCAAAATCGGCAAAGATCAAATTGCCTGGCTTCACCAGTACTTCGCCGCAGCGGATGGGAACGTCATAGGCTACCACCATCCCGCGTCCCATGGAATCAAGAGGACGAATGCCGGAGTAATAAACAGGAAAACCCATTTCCATAATTCGGTTGCAGTCGCGCACCTGGCTGTCGCACACGCATCCCACAGCGCCGTTTCGTTTGGCCACGGTGCTCATTAGTTCACCCCAAGGCGCATTTGTCCCGGCATGATCGGTTGAGTGCACCACCACATCTCCGGGCCTGAGCGAATCCACAGCCTCGATTTCAAGTCCGTAGGGATCAACCTCATTGATGTAGTCCGTTTCCATCCACCGAAACGTGCGGGCATGGCCCACGAACCCGCAGTTCTTCCGATCCGGCAACAAAGGCCGCAGTCGCTGATGCATCGCTTGGTTGCGGTAGCCCAAACCGTCCAGGATATCGCACACGGCGGCCACGTAGAGGTTCTCGCGAATGAACTTTTCGATTTCAGTTGCGTTGGCAAACATAGGCGGTTTCCCTCTCGTTTAATTGGGTGACCGGATAGAGGATTTGCGATTGGTGATTTGTGATTTGTGATTTCCTTTTCAATCACCATTCACAAATCACCAATCACAAATAGTTCACCCGATCTCCCGATCACCCGATCACCGGATTTCTAAGACTCGCTAAAATCGATCATGATGGGCCGCTCGCGGAACCCGCGGGTTCTGACGGCGCAGTAAATCAATCCCGCCGTGAACCAGACTCCCCCCACGATCTTGGCCGGCGTTTTAAGACCCAGCCATATCCAAAGGCAAAAAACGAATCCGACGAGAGGCATCACTACATCAGCAACCCATCGCCGTTTGCGGCCGGGTTGCTGCGCGACGGCGAATTGCCAGAAGGTGGCCAGGTTCACCCCCATAAACGCCAGGAACGCCCCAAAGTTCAAAATTTCACCCGCCTGCTCGTAGCTGATAAACAGCGTTCCGATGTAAGCCACGATTCCGATTAACCAGATGTTCCTTGTAGGCGTATTTCGTTTGGGATCAAGGTAGGCGAAGAGCTTGCGCGGAACCACGTTGTCGCGTCCCATGCCGAAGAGCAGGCGCGCAGCACCCACCTGGCCGGTCAACCCCGCGCCGATCGTGGCGAGGATCAACACTAAACCCAACGCCTGAAAGAGCAGCGGCCCTCCCACCCGGCGCGTGACGTCCATGAACGCTGTCTCGGTGTTATGGAAAGTGGTGTAGTCCGGCCAAACTCGTTGTCCCAGATAGATCTCCAAACCCCCGACGATTCCGGTGAACAAGCAAACTGAGACCGTGGCCAGCATAACGTTGCGCTTGGGATTCTCAACGTCCTCTGCCAGGGTGGTGACACCGTCGAAACCAATATAGGTGAGCGCCGCGTACGAGGTGGCCGTCCAGATCACCCGGATGTCGAAAGTCTTGGGATCGTAAAAAGGCTGGAACGATAGAACCCCGCCCCATCCCTGAATATGGAAAAGGTAACGGACCGCCAGGATCATGAAGATTACGATCACCACGCACATGATGGTGAGAAGGATGACGTTGGCGCGCGCGGTGGCGCGGATGCCGCGCAGGTTCAGCCAGGTCATGATCCCCACAAATATCGCAGCCAGGAGTGCGTAAGGGATAAACGGGAAAAAACGCTGGATGGTGAGTGCCCCGTAAATACCGTTCAGGAGTGGTTGGATGAGGTAATCAAGAAACATCGCCCAACCGGTGAGGAAGCCGAGGTGCGGATTGAGACCGCGTCCCACATAAGTGTAGGCGGAGCCGGCGGTGGGGTAGAGTGTCGCCATCCTCCCATAACTGACGGCCGTGAGCATCATGGCGATCATCGCAATCAGAATCGTGGTGACGAAGTGGCCGTGGGAAAGGACCTGTGCAACGCCAAACATGGGCACCGGCGCGATGGGCATGATCAGCACGATGCCGTAGAAGATCAGATCCCACAAAGTCAGGACGCGCCGCAGGCGCGGGACCGGGGCGCCGGATTTTGATTCATTGTGATTCGAGACATCGTTCACTTGAGACTCCCACCTGGTGCGAAGACGACCAAGCGACCCCTCACCCGTCGCGCTCCGGCTGATGAAAACGCCGGAGCGCGACACCCTCTCCCCAAGGGAGAGGGCTGTCAGTTACCTTTGGGCACGCGAGACGCTAAAGCTCATGACGGTATTTCGACAACAGTTCCGCCCCCGATTCCGTAACCCTGAGGACGTATTCCAGACGCATACCCCACCGGCCCTCGAAATACATTCCGGGTTCGAGCGCAATAATCATATTGGGCTCAAGGGCAACGGTATTGTAAGGAACAATCCGTGGTTCTTCGTGCCAGCTTATACCTAAGCCGTGACCCGTGTGGTGCGGATAGCTTCCTCCCAGCTTCGCCACACCGCTTCGCACTTGCCGGTCGAGATCGCAGGCTCTAAGCCCTGGGCGTATAGCCGCGACCGCATCCGAGAGGACACCCGCCAAGCCGTCGAACGCTGCTTTGTATTCCTTCTTCGGCTCGCCGGCACAGCAAGTGTTACAACTGTCGCCCCAGTACCCGAGGTGTCGAGGAACCAGGTCAACAATGAGCAATTCTCCAGACTCGAGCTTCCGGGCGGTAGGCGGCCCACCCGTAAGGGCAGTGCGTGTGCCCGAAACCACATCCGCAATGATTGGAACGCGTCCTCCTTCCCTCAGTTCCATGGCTTGGCGCAGTGCGGTGAAGATCTCAATCTCGGTGCGGCCCGCTGTTGCCTGATGCTTGGCTATTGTCTGGCCGAGGTCGCACAAGGCCAGCACTGCACGCATGGTTTCGATCTCCTCCGTGTCCTTCACCATTCGGAAAGTGGAGAGGATATCCTTGAACGAGCAGAACTCCAGTTGGGGGCAATCTGCACGCAATGCGTCGAGCAGCGCAGCGGGGATTTCTTCCCGCTCGATGGCGACTTTGCTTCGTGGAAGCGTCCGCAACCTCGTTACGAGTTTCGCGGACAGGTCCTCGACCGCGAACATAGGCTTTTCGATGGTGTAACTCGAGAAACTCTCTCGCGATACGCCTCCCGCGATGCCGTCGCCAGGTTCCATGTCGGCAAGATACAGAGTTGGCTGCTCGCCGCGGATCCAGAGAAATACTCCCAACAGCGGAGTCAGGGGAGAGGGTTCCAGTTCCACCGTGGCCTGGTAGCCCGTGAAATAGCGAAGGCTAATGAAGGAACTGAACAAGACATGGTCGATGCCGTTTACTTGAAGAGTCCTGGCCAGCCGCTCGAGTCTATCTTTGACCATGAGAAACCTTTCTGCGCGGTGTAGCGCCGACCTTTAGAGCCTGCCCTGAGCAGAGCGAAGGGTCGGCAAGTGCTGACCTAAAGGTCAGCGCTACAGGTAAACGCAATTTCCGCACGCAACACTAGCTTGTGGGCGGCAGACCAACCCCAAAGCCGCCGCTCACCTCGAGGGCCGCACCCGTCATGAAGGAAGCATCCTCGCTGGCCAGGAACACGGCGGCCCGTGCGACCTCTTCGGGTTGACCGATGCGCCAGAGAGCGTGGAGCTTTCCGGCGGCCTGGCGTGCCTCGGCAGGATTCGGCTGAACCTCGAAGTATCCCCACGCCAACCCCGCATTGCAGTTCACTCGAATTCCCTCTTTGCCATGATCGATAGCCATGGCCTTGGTCAAGGCGATGATTCCACCCTTGGTGGCGCAGTAGCCCGCGCACATCGGTTCAACAAAGAAACCGTTCACTGAGGCCATATTCACGATGCAGCCTTTGGTCTTCCTTAAATGAGGGATGCTAAACTTCGAGCAAAGAAAGACTCCGCCTAAGTTGATGCTGATTTCTCGGGTCCACTCCTCAAACGTGGTGTCCTCAACGGTTTTGTTGACCTGGATAGCGGCATTATTGAACAAGACATTGATCCGTCCAAACGTTCGCAGTGTTTGCTCCACCAAGGCCTGGACCGATTCAGGATCTGACACATCCGTTTTAACTGGGAGCGCCGCTCCTCCGGCGGACTCAATCTGTTTTGCGGTTTCCTGTGCCCCTGCCAGGTTGATGTCAGCAACCACCACCAGGGCGCCTTCCTTGCCAAACTCCAGGGCACTGGCGCGTCCAATACCGGATGCAGATCCGGTGATGATCGAAACCCGACCTTCAAGCTTCATGCTCTATCCCCTCTCCTCAGAATTGCACGACTCCTGTCATCGTAATCGCCCCAACGCTCCCTTCCAGCTTTCCGGCGCGTGATAGACAGTCGCGCTGATTTCTACTTCAAATTCCTCCCCAGCCACCAGCGACCGGCTGGTCTTCCGGTCGTAAGCCTGGGCAAGATTCACCGGAACGCTTGTCCAGGGCTCGAGGATGACGTGATGGTGGCCGCGCCATCCGCCGTAGTTGAGCCACATCCACAAGCACGGACACTGCTGGAGCGGGAAGCGTAGAAGAAACCCTTCTCCGGAGGAAGAATCCTCGACGGCGTAGACTCCCTCTTCGAGATCGACGGCGTAATGGCCAAAGCAAAGGTTAGCCTGAATGTTGCGGACCTTATTCATTTCCGCCCTGCCCGCCTCCGCCTCGAGAATCGGCCAGTCGTAGCGCTGTCCTGGCGCACCCCATCCGGGCTGGTTGCATTGTGCGACGATGGCGTGCCTGGCGGGAACGTGCAGAACCGTGTGCTCGTTGATCGCGAGGGCAGGATGCGTGCCCCAAATAAAGTCAAGCCGCATCGGGCCAAGATTCGTGATTCTATACTGGATACGCACAACAGGAGAGAGTCCCTCGAGCGTCACCGTCTTGACTGCTTTCACGGGGCTGATGGGGCCAAAGGCTGAAAGTTGCGCCTCAATATCTTTCCCACGGAGGCTGACTGAATCGACAGTCCAACGCACGGAACGCAGTTCGCCGAGGTTCGGATAGCGTTGCTCTCGAAGAACACATTCATCGCAGGTGGGAAAGGCATCGTCCCACCCTCCGCACCAATAGTTGTCGAAATCCGCTTCCACAGGATATGCCTGGGGGGGAATCCTCAGGTTGTGCCACAAAAAGTTCTTCTTGGTTGGTTTCCAAACCATATCGAAGATCTTTGCTCCGAGGTCCGGAAGCAGGCGAACTTTGAGCCAGCGGTTTTCAAGGTCGAGAGTCGTCAAAGATCCCAACCCGTTTTTGCGAAGTGAATGCGATGCCATGATAATCAGCCCGGATGTCATTCCGAGCGAAGCGAGGAATCTCGCTCTGAGTATTTTTCAACGCACTGCCAGATTCCTCGTCGCCTGCGGCTCCTCGGAATGACACACTAAACTGGGTTCTTACACAACCGCGTACGCCTTCAGCGTCTCCTTGTTAAGCTCGATCCCCAGCCCGGGCCTGGTCGGTACGGCCACGTGACCTTGCACGACTTTGAAAGGTTCAGCCAGGAGTTCCCGGCGCAGGGCTGAGTCCGTGACCGAAAACTCCAGGAACACCGAATTCGGAATCGCGGCAATCAAATGCAGACAAGCTGCCACCAACACTCCGGTTCGAAAGGCATGGGGCACACACAAGCGATTGACCTCATGGGCCATGTAGGCAATACGCTTCGCCTCAGTGAGTCCACCCACGCGCGAGATGTCCGGCTGGATCACGTCTAAGTGAGCATCCCAAATCAGACGGCGGAACGTCCACCGGCCCACATCCTGCTCCCCTGCGGCAATGCGCAACGAAGTGAAATCGCAGAGGCGACGGTAATCCTCGATCGCCTCGGGAGGAAAGGGTTCTTCCATCCAATAGATGCCGATGGCCTCAAATTCTTTGGCGGCTTGCATGGCCATCTTCAAAGTGTACCCGTGTCCGATATCGATCATTACTTCAATGTCGCGCCCCGCGGCGAATTTTGCTGCCGCCGCAAGTTCGATGTCTCTTCGCACATCTTTGCCGAGCGGGCCGTAGCCGAATTTCATAGCAGTAAATCCCTGCTCAGCATAACGGCAGACCAGTTCCCTTACTTCCTCGACTGTCTCAGGCATCAACATACTGGCGTAAGCACGGACCTTTTCACAGAAACTTCCGCCTAGCAGTTTGTGAACGGGCTTGCCGAGCGCTTTGCCAAGTATGTCCCAGAGGGCCATATCCACGCCGCTCATGGCGTGCACGACGACGCCGAGGCGCCCGTAATAATTGGTCTTGCGGTACATGCGTTCCCAGATCTGCTCGATGTCGAAGGGGTCCATGCCCAGCAGGATTTCGCGCAGCCCATAGCAAGTGCCGTGCGACATCTCCGCATTCACAACGGCTTTGCCCACCTCAGGAGATGTGTCGACCTCTCCGTACCCTGTTATGCCTTCATCGGTCTCGATGCGAATCAAGAGGTCATCCTGAGTTCCGTCTGCGACGGCTTGCCGCTCCGGCAGACGCAAGATAATCCCCTCCACACCGGTAATTTTCATAGGAAGCCCACCACTCAGTTAATCCCAGGTATAATAGCCGTGCTGGGCACTTGAGTGTCAAGACTCTCAGGCTCAATTTTGGTTTTTTGGTTCAAAAGGTTGAACGCATTCGACTGGTGGAGGACGGCCATGGCTACGCAGCGAACTTATTTGGTCCCATCGACGATGCGAGCGATGAGGGTGCTCGAATTCCTCGCTCACTCGAAACGCGGAGCTTCCATTTCGAACGTGAGCCGCAGCCTGGCGCTTCCCAAGAGCTCGACTTATTTGCTCTTGAAGACGCTCGAGCAGGAAGGCTACTTGCAAAGGAGCGCCTGGTCGGGCAAGTTCTATTTCGGCGTCAGGCTGGTTCGCCTCTGCCGGAGTGCGTTGGCCAACCTCGATCTGCGCGAAGTGGCGCGGCCTTGGCTGACAAACCTGATGCGCCAAACCGGGATCACCGTGCACTTGGCCGTCCTGGAGGGCAATGAAGCCGTCATCATTGACAGGATATCTCCGCCCGGGTCGGCTGCGGGCGCCGACTGGGTGAGCCGCCGGCTGGACGTCAACTGCACCGGGGTCGGCAAGGCGCTGGCCGCCTATCTTCCCGAAGAGCAATTCGAGCACTTGATCACCGCGCAACGTTTTGCCCGGCACAACGACAACACCATCGTCACCGTTGCGGGGCTGAAGAAGGAGTTGTGCAAGGTCCGTGAACAAGGTTACGCCCTCGACGATGAGGAAGACGAAATCGGCGTCCGGTGCGTCGGCGTTCCCATCCTTGATAGCAAGCAGCAAGCCTTCGCGGCCATCAGTGTTGCCGGGACCACACAACTGATTCCCCTCGAGCGGGTCGAGAGCCTGGCGACCTCGCTCAAACAAACGGCCTCTGAGATTTCCTTCCAAATCAGGTCTCCACGCGGGGAGGACTTCGGCGGAACTGAGGCGTTCGTTTCGCCTGTACCGTCGGAGCCCTCATGAATTAATCACGGCCCAATGAGCCGACCATCACGGAGGGTTGCTAATCGATAAACTGCGCTCTCCCTCGTGGTTGGCCAGTCATCTCCCTCTCGATTCTCCAGCCCTCTCCTGTGGGGAGAGGGTGTCCGGCGACGGCGTTCTCTCCAGCCGTCGCCGGACGGGTGAGGGGTTACTTCGCGAACGGTCTGAACTGCCTCCGTCCGGCCTCGAGCGTGTTCGGCTTGCCCGGTGCGAGTTCCCGCCGAGCAACTCGCAAACTGCAGCAGAGCCAAGCCGACCCCGAACCAGCGGGATGGCAGATTGTGATTGCCTGTGGCCAGGACAAGACCCCTCACCCGTCCCGCTCCGGCTGATGAAAACGCCGGCAGCGGGACACCCTCTCCCCAAGGGAGAGGGCATTGTATTAGTAAGAAATCCCCGCAAGCGGGGCGAATCGGGAATCAGCTTTTTGTTCAACCCAATGAACGCACTCTTCCTTCCTGGCAGAAAGCCTCTTGACTCTCTGCCCCTTCCGTAGCGATTGTGTATTGATAGGGATTGGTTTTCATCAAACAGCGACAGGGCACCGATCGCGCATCACCTGGGCGATTGCAATGAACAGGAGTCAAATCATGACGGACAGAACTCACAACCAACAGGCGGCTTTTCACCGGCGCCCGAATCTCCTCCCGACTGCCCTTGCACTTGTCGCGCTGACGCTCGCTTTGGCGCCAGCCAGCCGAGCCAGCATCACCGGAAGCATCTCTGGGATCGTGACTGACCCAAGCGGAGCCGTCATCCCCGCCGTCAACGTGGTGGCCGTGAATACGCGCACTGGGGTGAAGGAGACAACCACCACCGACACTCGCGGTTTCTACTCGTTCCCATCGCTGCCGATCGGCGAGTATGAGATTCAGATCGAGAAAACCGGCTTCCAGGGGTACAAGCAAACCGGCCTGGTGATTGACGTGAACAGCGCGTTGAGTGTCGACGCCACGCTGCAGGTGGGCTCGGTTTCGCAAGAGGTCACTGTCTCCAGCACGGCCGTGCACGTCGAGACCACGAGCACGCAGCAAGGAGAAGTCATCACCGGATCGCACATGACGGGCCTTCCCCTGAACGGCCGCAGCTACACAGACCTGCTTGCGCTTCAACCGGGCGTCGCTCCACAGCCTTCCGGAGAGGCCACCATCTACACCAACTCGTCCACCCCGGTCTCCGGCGGTCTCAGCGCGGGAGGGCTTTCCATTTATGGGCAAAGGGAGACCGCCAACGGCTTCACGGTGAACGGCGCGGACGTCAACGAATCGCTCTACCAGGACACCAGCATCATTCCCAACCTCGACTCGATTGCGGAGTTTCGCATCCTGACCGGCAATTTCAACGCCGAGTACGGAAATTACAGCGGCGGGCAGATCATGGTCGCCACCAAATCCGGCACCAACCAATTCCACGGTGATGCCTTCGAGTTTCTGCGCAACGACGATTTCGATTCCCGCAATTTCTTTTCCCCCACGCGCGGCTCCTTCAAGCAGAACCAGTTCGGCGCGACATTGGGCGGCCCGATCCGCCCCAACAAGGCGTTCTTCTTTGTGGACTATCAGGGAACCCGCAATATTATTGGCCAGGACACGGGTGACATCCTGGTGCTTTCGGATCAGGATCGAGTGGGCAACCTCTCGGACGAGGCGAGCTCGTTTTATACGGTCGGCTCGAACGGCCAGATCACGCCCAATGTGGTCAGTGGGCCGTATTGGGCGCAACAACTCTCGCAGGAGTTGGGCTATCCGGTGTCTGCGGGCGAGGCGTACTATACGCCTGGATGCACGAGTTCCAGCACGTGCGTTTTCCCGAACGCCGCCATTCCCCAGTCCGCCTTTTCCGCTCCCACTCAGCACCTTCTGCGATACATTCCCAAGCCCAATAACGGTCCGTTCTTTACTTCCTCCGCCTACAATGAGACGCTGCGGGACGACAAGGGCGGCATTCGAGCCGATGTGAACACGCGATTCGGAATGGTGTCCGGGTACTACATGCTGGACGATTTCACCCTGGTGAATCCCTACGCCACCTCCAGCATTCCCGGATTCGCGGACCAGACCGCGGGCCGGGCCCAACTCGCTCTGCTGAGCTATACGAAGTCCTTTGGCGCCTCGGCCATCAACGAGTTTCGCCTGAGTTTCATACGGAACTCGGTTTTTCAAAACGAACCGGTTCCCGGCCAGGGCGTAGGCCCGTCGCTGAGTTCGTTGGGCTTCGTCGTGGGCGCCAACACGCTGGGCATCGTTCCCATCGACCCGCAGTACGAAGGCGTTCCCCCGATTGGTCTGAATGAGTTCGGCTTCGGCGTTACGGGGCAGGTGACGAGCACGCTCGACACCATCTCCCAGGTCCAGGACAATTACAGCAAGGTGACGGGCACGCATACCCTCAAGTTCGGCGTGAACTTCCACTACGACGAGGCAAATCTGAACTTCCCCAACGCGGAAGGCGATGGGGCGTTCAGCTTCGCGGGCACGGAAACGGGCTCTGATTTTGCCGATTTTCTGATCGGCGCTCCTACCTCGTTTACTCAGGGCACGCCGGAGTTCGGCCCCACCCGCATGCACTACATCGGATTGTACGCTCAGGATAGTTGGCGTGCCCGCCGGAACCTGACATTCAACTACGGCCTGCGCTGGGACGTCAGCGCGTTCCCATACGCCGACAACAACGAGATTGCCACGCTGATTTATGGCGAGCAGTCGAAAGCCTTTCCCGGCGCGCCGCTGGGCCTGGTCTATCCGGGCGACCCGGGCGTTCCGAGAACCATGGCCCCCACCGGCTATCACAATATCGCTCCTCGCCTCGGCCTGGCTTATTCGCCCGCCGCAACGAGTGGATTCCTCAAAAAGCTCACCGGCGGGCCAGGCAAGAGCAGCGTCCGACTCGGCTACGGCATCTTCTACACGGAACTCGAAGGCGTGAGCCTGCAGATCGGCCAGCCGTTCACGCCCTATGGCTTGTATTACTACAGCCCGCTGCCGCCGCTTTTCGCAACGCCTTATGTCGACCTCGCCACCGGCAATAGTGAAGGCCAGCGATTCCCGGGCGTCTTCCCGCCGCCGCCTTCTCCATCGCACCCCGACACGAACGTCAACTTCTCCAACTTCGAACCGGTTTCGAGCGAGCCTGTGATCTATCATGGCAACAAGCTCCCTTACACCGAGTCTTACTCGCTCTCTCTCGAGCGGCAGTTCGGCTCCGATACTCTGGTTGGGCTCACCTATGCGGGCGCGCAAGGGCACCGATTGATTGTCGGGCTCGAATCCAACCCGGGGAATCCGGCCCTCTGCCTGAGTTTGAGCCAGCCCAGCGAAGTGATGCCCGGCACCCAACCCTGCGCGCCGTTTGGCGAGGACGGAACGTACTATCCCGTTACGGGCGGTGTGGTGAACAGCACGCGTCAATGGTACGGGCCGAACATCGGCAGCGATGCGTTTTACGACACGATGGGCAACTCCAGCTTCAACGCCCTCGAAGCCACCGTTCGCCACGCATCGGAGCGCGGCGAACTTCTTGCCAGCTACACTTACAGCAAGGCCATGGATGACAGCTCGGGACTCAGCGATCAGGTCTACCCGTTCAATTACGGACTTTCCAAGGCGCTTTCCGCCTTCGACACCACCAACAACTTCGTGGTGAGCTACACCTATGCTTTGCCTTTTGACCGCTGGTCGCGCCGGTCCAGGCTCGCGAGTGGATGGAAGCTCTCGGGCGTAACTCGCTTTTCGACGGGCTTTCCGGTCGGCTTGAGCGAGTCGGATGATAATTCGCTGCTGGGAACCAGCGGCTCAGGCATCGGGGGCGAAGTGGATGTGCCGAATTACACTCCGGGAAACCTCGACATCACCAACCCGCGTAAAGGGCTGCCTTACTTCAACACTTCGCTCTTCTCTCCCGAAGCGCTCGGGCAGTTCGGCAACGCCAATCGCCGTTTCTTCCATGGTCCCGGTCTCAATAACTTTGACCTGGCGCTGCTCAAAAATCTGCGCCTGACCGAGACGAAGAGTTTCGAATTTCGCGCCGAGTGGTTTAATATCTTCAACCATGCACAATTCGGGGCGCCCAACGGCAACGTGAACAGCACGATCTTTGGTTTGGTGACCTATGCGAACGCGCCTCGCATCGGGCAGATGGCGATCAAGTTCTACTTCTAACCGAGCGCGATGAGTCTTGCTGACATTCGGAGTGAACAATGTTCAATTTTCAACGCTATCCTTTGGTGCTCTTGATTGCGCTTTGCATTTTGCTCCCCGCTCGCGCGCAAGACCAGCAGGCCGCGGCCCGCATCACGATTGACCCCGCGCAAAAGTTCCAGGAGATTCAGGGTTTCGGCGTAAACTACACCGGCCCGCATTTCCGCAACGATCAGAAGGAGATGTTCGACACTCTGATCGACGATCTCGGCGCCACCATGTTCCGCGTTGTCGTCTACCTGGTCTATAGCAACTGGGAGGAAACGCCCGGCCCCAAGGACTGGGAGTATTGGAACGATCGCTACTCCACGCCGATATTCGAGGCCTCGTGGAATGGACTGCGATACCTGAACTCGCGCGGCATCCGCCCCATGCTGGCGCTGATGGGGCCGGTGCCCTATTGGATGACCGACAAGAATCCGCCGCCGCCAAAACACGACGTGTGCCAGCCCAAGGTCGCGCCCAACCTGCAAGGCTATTTGAGTCCGGCCCACTATGACGATTTCGCCGAGGAAGTCGGCACGATGGTGGAATACGCGCGCATCCAGGCACATATCGACTTCGACTACTTCAGCCCTTTCAACGAAACGGACTGCTACCCGCCGGAAGGCCCGCGAATCGACCCCGACGAGGCGCCGAAGGTTCTCGAGGCCGTGGCGGATCGGCTGAAAAAAGAAGGGCTGGGAGATGTCCAGTTGGCTGTTGCCGACAATGCGATTATCACCAACGATTATACCGATCCCATTCTTAAGGACGACGCGCTGATGAAGCAGGTCGGCGTCTTTACCTTTCATACCTATGGCGAACATTCGATTGGCGCGCAGGTGGACCGGGTCAAAGCCAGCAAGTTCGCGCGCGTTCCCGTGTGGCTTACGGAGTACGGCGATTTGAACGACGAGGACAAGACCTTCGAAAACCAGTGGAAGAATTTCTCGCTCAAGGCCAACCGGCGCGCGCTGACGGCTCTCAATCAAGGCGCCAACGCATTGTTCTACTTCGACGCCTTTGACGATTACGAAGAGTGCGCCCGGCGGCTCTGCTTTTACGGCCTGTTCCGCAGCGCCAGCCATGTCTATTCGCGGAAGAAGAGCTACTACGCCACCCGGCAGCTTTATCACTTCGTACGGCCCGGCTGGCGGCGAATCGCGGCTACGAGCGAAGCCTCCGGCTTGATTGTCTCGGCTTTCCAGGGCCCGACGCCAGAGGCTTTGGTGCTGGTCGGAGTGAAGGAAGGCGGCCCGGCCCACTTTCAAATCGATTTGCCGCAGTCCACGTCCGCGCCGGCGAGTTGGGATCTCTACGAGACCACCCGCGAACTCGATTGCCAGCGAGTCCTGACCGTTCCTGTGCACGATGGCCGTGCGGAAATCGACTTGCCCGCCGAAGCGGTTTTCACGCTCGTGGGGAAGATGTAGGCGCATTCCTTGGTGCCGCCCAAGGGCGGCCGCCGCGGCCCATTGCTAGGCTATGTTAATGGTGTCATCCTGAGCGAAGCGAAGGATCTCCGCAGTTGGTTTTGGGGTCTGCGAGTCATGAAGAACTGCAGAGATCCTTCGCTTCGCTCAGGATGACAAGGGCTCGTCATGGTATCGAATGCGCATATTTCTTCAGCCGCTCTTTGTCTCCCCACACGGATTCCGTGTGGGCGAGGATTTCCTCCGGCGTAAGCCAAAGCTGCTTCATTTTTCTCTGGCTATGCAATCGCGCCATGTCGTTGAAGTGCGGCGAGCGGGTGTCCTCCGATTCACCATACGGCAGCAGGCTCCAGGCCTTTTTGGGCGAGCCTTCCTCGACCACCAGCAGGTGTCCCCAGCCGTCGTCGCAGTGAATCGTTCCGTCTTCAGCCTGCGGGCCGTCGTCGGGATGGAGCACGTCAAATACGCCGCTCCCGTCCATCGGGAACGTTCCGCCGCGCTCAACGATATTGACCTTGCCCCAGGGGACTTCCGCCTTGCCGAAGTCCTTCCGGTTCCGCCGAATTCCCTCCCCCAGGGCCTTGAGAGCCATGGCTTGTTCGTCAGGCGAATCGAGGTCGATCTTGTAGCGAGAGTAGGCTAGAAATCTGCCGAGCCGGGCGGCCGAAAACAGGTCGCGGTAGGCCTGCGCCCAGAAGTAGAGGTAAGTCTGGGCGGCGGACTCCGGGGCCGAACGGCGGTCCCAACTCTTGAGCGTTTCGACGGCTGCGCGGATGCCCGGGTCGGCGGCTTCGCGCGGTTGTTTCTCGAGCGCCCGCGCCAGCAGAGGAACGATGACGTCGGCGGGCACGACATACGTGTCGTAAGCCAGCGCCTTCATTTCGTCCAGGCTGAACTTCTTATCCTGCGCCAACATTTTCAGAAGCCTCTCCCCGCGCGGGTTCAAATCCTCCTGGCTGATCTCCGGCTTGGTCACGGAAAGCAAGTAATACGGTTCGGGGTCGAGAGGTTGGAGCCCGGAGTTGACCGTCGAGAGCCAGGGCGGGTTGTTGCAATTCTGGATGAAGCCGGACGGCGGGTTCAGCAATTGGGGGTACTTCTCCAGCGGAAAATACGGCCCCCACTCCGTCGCCTTGATCCAGCCCGGCACGGGCTTGCGCCAGTCGTACCCGTCGGCGCGCTGAGCCACCGTGGCGTTGTGCACCCAGTAGAGGTTGCTCTGGTCCGTGTAAAGCAGATTCCAGCGCGGCATGAGGTGCATGGCGACGACTGCCTTGAACTCCTCGAGATTCCGCGCCTTCATGATGCGGTAAAGGTTGGTCGCGTAATTCACGCCCAAGTAATTGGGCAGTTTCACCGCATAAGCCCGGTGTTTCTCCTTATCGAATTTAACGATGGGCCCGTGGTGCGTATAGTAGCAGGGCAGCGTCAGCGTCTCCATCCCCTTGGGGCCTTTGATTCGGAACGTCTCATACTCGACTTTGATCTCGCGCCAGTCCCCCTCGTAAAGATATTGGAGCGAGTTCGTGGGGTTGAGCTTCTCTTCGTACACGTCCGAAATGTTCGGCATATTCCAGGTGGCGGACCACGTGATCCGGTCGTTCAATCCGTCCAGGAAAAACGGACTGCCGAACCAACTGATGCCCGCCGCATCCAGCTTTCCCGGCGTAATCAGGTGCGCCTCGTAATTCTGGAAGCGGTTGGCCCACGGCATGTGCGTGTGTTCGACATGAATAATCCGGCCGTCGGCGGATTTTGCGGGCGCGATGGCAAACTGATTGGAACCCAGATTGGGGAACGAGGTGGGCAGGTCCTCAATTTTGCTCAGCGCTTCGTGGATGCTGTAAAAGCGAAAGTATTGGCTGCGCTCGAGCGCTTCCACGTCTTCCGCGGTGATGCCGTCGATCCAGGCGGGCACTTGGGCGCGATGCTCCTCGATGTAGGCATTCACGCCCCGCGCGAAACTCGAAAGAATGCGATAGACCTGCGGGTCAATCTCATCGCGGTGTTCGACCACTGTCTGCTTGGTGCGCAACAAGCGCTGCAGGTAATCGCCGTCCCAGCGATATTCGTAGGGAATGAATCGCAGGTATCCGTCCCCGAGCGCTCCAAAACCCTGCACTTCCGCCCGCCGCCCCTGCGCGTCGCGATACTGGATGAACATCTTCTCGAGATGGTCCTGCGCCTGCGCATAACCGTACCCGAAAAACGTGGCTTCCTCCGTCTCACCGACGATGTGGGGGACGCCATACTCGTCGCGATAAATGCTGACTTGGCCGGCCAGCGGGTCTCGCGCCTGAAGACTCCACGGCAGCAGCGTGAGGACCGCAAGCACAGCGCTGCTCCATCGGGCAGTTCGTTTCATTCTGCGACCATCCTCCGTTCGAGATTTGCGCGCGGAAATTGCGTTTACCTGGAGCGCTGACCTTCAGGTCAGCACGTGCCGACCCTTCGCTCTGCTCAGGGCAGGCTCTAAAGGTCGGCGCTACAATAGCCGTTACATCTCGATTGCCCTCGTCGCAAACCCGACTGCGCATCGAAACGACACATTCTTCGCGTCGTTTGGCACTTTTTGAGTGCTAAAGGGCATTCGTATTGCGCACTCTATTTTAGCCCAATCGTTTGTTTTCAATGACTTCTTAGCTTCGTTCCCAC
The DNA here is from genome assembly GCA_049508935.1 of Terriglobia bacterium. Taxonomy (GTDB): domain Bacteria; phylum Acidobacteriota; class Terriglobia; order UBA7540; family UBA7540; genus CAVROP01. The sequence goes on from JBELAJ010000007.1 coordinate 16,217, forward strand.
GATTTTGTGTGTTTTCGGCGGGCGCGGGTGGCACGTCGGTCGCGGACTCGGGTACGGGCGGTTCGCGAACCGCCCCTACGTCGGGGGGTGGCGCAGACGTGCCGCCGTTTGGCATGTCTGCGACACGGTCGGGCCGAGATTCAGGCGAAAGGCGCATACATCCCGATACAGAACATCGGGACGTATGCGCCACCCCGGCTTCGTTAGTTACCGATTCGGGTAGGGGCACGCCATGGCGTGCCGCTACGGCAGCGCAGGGTGCGCCGGAGGGGTTGGAGGTGGCGGGCGCAGGATCAAACCGGCTCCCCTCCTCGGATGAGGAGGGGTTGGGGGTGGTAGGCGCCGGCCCGCCGCCGTCGGGTTCGTTGAAACGGTTCCTCACCCCCGCCAGCTTCGCCAGCAGGTCCGTGGCGCTGCCCATTTTCCGCCGCCGCTCCTGCATCTCATCCAGCAGCCGGATCTTCCTCTCCAGTTGCCGGTGCAGAGCGTTCTGCTGCCGGATGATGGCCGCCCACTGCGCGTGCGACGGCGCCGTGGCCGCGATGCGCGCCGCCCGCGTGTTCTCCACGTGTTCGTGCAGAAACAATTCGTATTCCTCCAGCACGTCTGTCGTCTCTTCCGCCAGCGTCGCGTCGAACACGGTCTTGGCCTTTTCGAACTCCTGGCCCTCCGCCCGCAGCTTGCGTAGCTTGACAAACTGGTTCAACAGACCCACGCCCCGCATCGTCGGCTTCTCCCCGTACAGGGCGAGCAGCAGGCGGTGCATGTCGTCCGAGAATTCGTTGCGCTCCGTCAGGTCCTCCAGCATGCCTAGCATAGAGAGCACCTTCTCGAACTTGCCGGGAGCGTCCAGCGTCACCCGCAGGCCCTTTTCGAATGCGTCGCTTTGCGACATAGTGGTAACGTCCCGCCCCACCTGGATGTACTGCTTGCGGCGCTCGAGGTCGTGCTTGCGCACGTTGCACACCTGCACGGCGGATTCGGCCCGCTCCAGGCGCGCTTTCTTCCAGACGAGCACCGCGATGTCCTCGACCAGCACCTGCTCGAGCGTGTCGGCCGGCCCGCGCGCTTCGAGCAGGCCCGCGAAGAGGCGCTGGAACTCGCGCGGGTCTTCGCCGAGCTCCATCGCCGCATCCCAGAAGAAAAAACGCACGTCCGCGTAAAGCCCGTGCTTGAGGGCGTTGCGGCTCGAGTGCCGCTTGCCGCGCCCGGTGCGCGGCCCGGTGGATTGGTGAGAATTGCGTCGGCGCGCCTCGACCTGGGCCGCGCTGGGGTTTTTGCTTTGAGTTGCCATAAATGTTCTCCTTCTCAATACTGCGATTCCCCTCCTCCCCGAGGAGGGGTAGGGGTGGTGCCGGGTAGGGACGGTTCGCGAACCGCCCCTACAGGCTCTCCCCCGGGGGAATTGCCTAAATCTTTTAGCCTATCAGACCGCAACGGAAGGATGGGAAAAGGCGGAAAAGATGTGAATGAATATTCTTTGTCACACAGAAGTAAGGATTTGGCGGTGCGAGAGGGTTTCACATTGTGAAAAACCGGCAAAAAATGTGGCTTTTTGACACACTCATGCAATAACCTGCATATAAGTCGGAACGGGTAGGGGCGCTTCGCGAAGCGCCCTCGGGCTGGTGCACAGCGAAGCTATGCGGTCCGGGGCGGAAGGAACCCCTCACCCGTCGCTCGACGGCTTATGAAAGCGCCGTCGCGCGACACCCTCTCCCCACGGGAGAGGGTTAGGTTTCCCTTTTCCCTCCTCGACTTTCAACTTTCGACTCTCGACTGCTTCTACGGCTTTTTCGTTCAACCCAATGAACAACTCGCCTGTCCCCTGCCAAAACCCGCTTGACGGACCGCTCGTTCCGCGACAATCGTATACATAAGCCGGTTGGCATGGGCTGGGGAGCAATCCCTTGCTTCGCCAGCCAAGTTCAGGACGCAGGAGCCAAATATGATGGAAAGAACCGGGAAAGAGTCATCCCTTTTTCTGAGCTGCGTATCTCTCCTTCCGATCCTTCTTGCGGTGCTTGCCCTCTTGGTGATTTTCACCCCAGGCGCGCGGGCATCGGACACCGGGAGCATCTCAGGGATCGTGACCGACCCTAGCGGTGCGGTCATCCCCGAAGCGACGGTGGTGGCGGCGAACAAAAACACGGGAGTGAAGGAGACAACCACCACGGACACACGTGGCTTCTATTCGTTTCCATCGCTGCCCCTCGGTGAATACGAAATTCAGATCCAGAAGACGGGATTCGGAGGATACCAGCAAACAGGCCTGGTGGTCGATGTGAACAGCGCGCTGCGCGTTGACGCCACGCTGCAAGTGGGCGCGGTCGCGGCGGAGGTGACCGTATCGAGCACCGCTTTGCACGTCGAGACCACGAGCACCCAGCAGGGAGAGGTGATTACCGGAACGCACATGACGAGCCTGCCCTTGGACGGCCGCAGCTACACGGACCTGCTAGCGCTTCAACCGGGGGTCGCTCCGCAGGCATCGGGCGAGTACATTACCTACACCAATTCCTCCACTTCGGTTTCGGGCGGGCTTAACGGCGGGGGACTTTCCATCAACGGGCAAAGAGAAACGGCCAACGGGTTCACGGTGAATGGCGCCGATGTGAACGAGTCTATTTACCAGCAGACGAGCGTCATCCCGAACCTCGATTCGATCGCGGAGTTCCGCATCCTGACGAGCAACTTCAACGCCGAATACGGCAACTACAGCGGCGGCCAGATCATGGTCGCCACCAAGTCCGGCACCAATCAACTGCACGGAGATGCCTTTGAATTTCTGCGCAACACCGACTTCGACGCCAGGAACTTCTACTCCTACGACCAGGTGAATCCTGTCACCAACGCGGAGATTCCAGGATCGGCGATCGGCGCTTTCAAGCAGAACCAGTTCGGAGGCACAATAGGCGGGCCGATCCGCCATGACAAGGTGTTCTTCTTCGCGGACTATCAGGGAACCCGCAACACGATCGGCCAGAATACCGGGTTGATTTCGGTGCCTTCCGTGGCGGATCGAGGGGGTGACCTCTCGGACAAAGCGAGTTTGTTGACCGGGCTGGTCAAGGGTTCGAACTGGGCGCAACAACTATCGACGGCGCTGGGTTATCCGGTCACAGCCAACGAACCGTATTACATGCCGGGGTGCACCAGCTCCGCCAATTGCGTTTTTCCCAACGCCATGATACCGCAATCCACCTTCTCGTCCCCCGCGCAGCACCTGCTGCAGTACATTCCGCCGCCCAATGACGGCCCGTTCTTTTCTTCCTCCGCCTACAACGAAACTTTGCGGGATGACAAGGGAGGCGGTCGCCTCGACGCCAACACGCGCTGGGGAATGATTTCCGGCTACTACATGCTGGACGATTACGGTTTGGTGAACCCCTACGCCACTTCCAGTCTTCCCGGATTTGCGGACCAGAACTCAGGGCGTGCGCAACTGATTGAGCTGAGCGATACGAAGTCCTTCGGCGCTTCGTCGCTGAACGAGTTTCGCGCCAGCTTCATGCGCAACGCCATCTTTGAGGACAAGCCCATCGCCGGGCAGGGACTAGGTCCCTCGTTCGCCTCGCAGGGTTATGTGCAAGGATTTAACACCCTGGGCATCGGCGTCATTGCCCCACAATACGAAGGCGTGCTTCCCATCGGCCTCAACGAGTTCGGTTTCGGCATCAGCGCCAACACCACACTTCAGTTCGACAACGTTTTCCAGTTCCAGGATAATTTCAGCAAGGTCATCGGCACGCACACGCTGAAATTCGGCGGGAACTTCCACTACGACCAGACGGGGCTCATCTGGCCGGACCTGACCAGCGACGGCAATTTCGGCTTTAACGGCAGCGAGACGGGCAGCGATTGGGCCGACTTCCTGATCGGGGCGCCCAGCTTCTTTGCGCAAGGCGCTCCGAACGGTTTCCCCAATCGCGGCCATTACTTCGGCGCCTACGTCCAGGACAGTTGGCGGGCGTCCAAGGACCTCACCTTGAACTACGGCGTGCGGTGGGACATCAGCCAGTTCTGGTATAACCCCCGGAATGAAGTTGACGCGATGATCCCGGGCGAGCAGTCGGTCACCTTCCCCGGCGCTCCCACAGGCCTGCTTTTTCCAGGCGATCCCGGAGTTCCGAGCACGGTAGCGCCGACGGGCTACCACAATTTCGGGCCGCGACTGGGCCTTGCGTATTCGCCTTCCGCATCCAGCGGACTGCTGGCGAAGCTAACCGGCGGGCCCGGCAAGAGCAGCATTCGAATTGGCTGGGGCTTGTTCTATACCGCGATCGAGGACCTCAGTGTTCAGATACAGACGGATTACCCCTTCGGCCTCTACTACGTCAGTCCGCTGCCGCCGGAATTTGCAACCCCGTACGTCGATCGCTCCTCGGGCCACAGCGAGGGCCAGCGCTTTCCCATCACGTTCCCGCCTCCGCCCAACCCTTCCCACCCGGATACGAGCGTCAACTGGGCCCAGTTCGAACCCGTGGCGAGTAACCCCGTCGTCTATGGGGGCGACCGGCTTCCTTATTCCGAGGATTACTCGATCACGTTGCAACGGCAGTTTGGTTCCAATACCATGGTTTCACTCGCTTATGTCGGTGCGCAAGGCCATCGCTTGATGACCGGTCTCGAGTCAAACCCGGGAAATCCTGCCCTGTGTCTCAGCGTCAGCAAGCCGACCGAAGTGATGCCCGGAACAACGCCCTGCGGGCCTGGGCTCGAAAATGGCGTCTTTCTACCCGCCAACGGGGGCCCCGCCATTAATGGCACTCGCGCGCCGTTCGGTCCGCTCTTCGCCAGCAACGCGTGGTATGACACCATGGGAAATTCCAACTACAACGCCCTGCAGGCGACCGTGCGCTTCACCTCCGGACGCGGGGAATTCCTCGCCGGCTATACTTACAGCAAAGCCATGGATAACGCCTCCGGCCTCGGCGACCAGGTTTACCCGTTTGACTACAAGCTCACGAAAGCGCTCTCCGCGTTCGATCTGACCAACAACTTCGTCGTCAGCTACTCCTACACCCTGCCGTTCGACCGGTTGACCGCGAAGAGCCGGCTGGCCGGGGGCTGGAAGCTGTCGGGGATCACTCGCTTCGCCACGGGATTTCCGGTGACCCTCAGCGAGCAGGACGACAATTCGCTCTTGGGCACCGGCACCTCCGGCATCGGGGGAGACGTGGACGTGCCGAATTTCGCGGGCGGAAGCCTGAATCGCACCAATCCTCGCTCCGGACTTCCTTACTTCAACACCGCACTGTTCAAGCCCGAAGCGCTCGGCCAGTTCGGCGACGCCAATCGCCGCTTCTTCCACGGTCCGGGCCTGAACAACTTCGATATGGCGTTGGTCAAGGACCTTCGATTGACCGAAACGAAGAGCTTCGAATTCCGCGCGGAGTGGTTTAATATCTTCAATCACGCCCAGTTCTCAACGCCGAACGGCAACATCAGCAGCGGAACCTTCGGGTTGGTGACCTCTACCGGGGTGAATCAGCCGCGCATCGGGCAGTTGGCGGTGAAGTTTTTCTTCTAGAAGGTGTGAAGAGATTCCCCGTAGGGGCACGCCATGGCGTGCCCCTACACGGCAGACCAGCTAGTCCGGTGAAAAAATGAATACATCAACTGCGCGTTGTGCGACCTTCCTTACCCTTGTCATTGTTGGAATTAATCCCCTCGCCGTGAGTTTGGCCTTCGGGCAATCATCGGGAGGACCCGAGCCGCCCGGTTGGTTTGCCGGGGATGCGCACGTCCACCGGGGCATCGGCTGTGGGCGCTCTAACGAGAAAGAAATGCTCACCCCGCAGCAACTCATGGACATGATGGAGGTGAATAACCTCGCAGTGATTTCCGTGCTGGCCGATGCGGGCAACGGCGAAATCAAGTACGCCGATAAGGACCTCGCCGTGATCGACGGAAAGGACAATCCGGCATCGACTCCGCAGCGCATCATCCATTGGGACGCGGAATGGCACTACGATCCGCAAGGCGTCACGTTCGAGAGGAAGATGGTCGGTGGCCACCTGATCCTTCTCGGCCTCAAGCACGGCGGGCAGCCGTTCGCGCAATACACCTATCCGATTTTCGACTGGGCCAAAAAGCAAGGCGCCATCGCCGGATTCGCGCACCTGCAATACCTGCCTTTTGCATTCTACGGCCCGCCCGACGGCATTCCCACCTCGCTCGACTGCTGCGCGCCTCTCGAATATCCCGTCGAGACAGCGCTCGGGTCGGCCGCGTTCCTGATGGAAGACGTGCACGGGAGCGATACTGCTTTGCAGGCCTATTACCGAATCCTCAATACCGGCTTTCGCCCGGGGCTCGTCGCCAGCACCGACTATTCGTGCAACTATAGCGAGCCGCTGGGGACGCTGCTCACCTACGTGCGGATTCCGGATGGCCACTTGACTTACGACCAGTGGATCGATGGCTTGGCTAAAGGACGAACCGTGGTTTCGCGCAACGCCCACAACGAATTCCTGGATCTTAAGGTGAACGATTCGTTGCAGCCGGGGGACGAGATCCACCTTTCGAGCAATCAGCCCGTGCGAGTCCGGATCGAGTGGCGGTCGGTGCACAACGACCTGGGAAGAATCGAGTTGATTCAGAACGGCTCCGTGGTTGCTTCGAAGACGGCCGAGGTCGGCCCTGACTCGCCGGCGGTTTTCGAAACCACTCTCACGTTCCGGCGTAGCGGGTGGCTCGCCGCAAGGCGAATGGACTGGCAAAACGGCCACCGGTCGCATACGGGCGCGGTTTATGTCATCGTGAATAACGCGCCGATTCGGGCGAGCGCTGCGGATGCTCACTTCTTCGTCAGTTGGATCGATAATCTCCTCAAGCAGAGTTCACCGGGCGGCGAGTGGAGCAGCTTCTTCAGTCACGACCGCGAAGCGGCGCAAGAACGGTATCGGAGGGCGCGCCAGATCTTTTTGCAGAGAGAGATGGAAGCACGACAACAGGGGAACTAGCGTTGAGTCCCAGAAGTTCGTTGAATATGTCAGCCCGCGGAGCGGGCGTAAGCAAGTAGCCCACGGCGTAAGAAGCTGTGAAAAAATCAGGTGCTGTCATCCTGAGCGGAGCGAAGGATCTCTGCAGTTTCCCGTCGTTCAACGACTTACAAACAACTGCAGAGATCCTTCGCTCCGCTCAGGATGACACATTCCGAATTTCTTCACATGTTCTGACGCCCTGGGCTACTCTCTTTTGCCCCTTCGGGGCTGAGGCGTGCTGCCGGACTTAGTCAACGTTTCCAGGACGAGAATCATGCCATACCGAAAGTGGTCCAGACACAATCTGATCCGCAACCTCCTGATCGCCGGAACTGTACTCGCGGCAATCGTCTTAACTGCCTTGCTACCGGCAGCCACGCAGGACGTCTTCAATGGCCACAAGGTAGTCCTTGATTCCCAGGGGAAGATTCTTCCCTGGTCGACGCCAAGGGAAATGGCCTACGACCACTTCCTTCGCCTGCGTTGGGACTTTATTAAGACGAAAGTGCCCAACTGCCCCGGTCCGTCGCCGCGATCATCCTACCCGCAATATTATTTCTATTGCGCGTTCTGGGATAAGAACGGAGTCTTGGATCCCGACACGTGGATGAACGACGTGGGCGAGAAGATTCCGAATTGGTTTGAGTCGGCTCGCTTGTACTACGCCTACACGGGCGACGCTTCGGTGATGGCGATCGACAAGAAGCTGATGGACTACACGCTTGCCCACGGCACAAGCCCGGCCAGCTTTGCGTGGCCCAACTTCCCTTATACAACCACCAACGCCGGAGACATGGAATTCCGCGGCTTTACAAACGGGAACCATTTCGCTCTGCACGAAACGCAGGTGGGATACGCAGGGGATATCGGCCTGGTTTATTACCGAATGTACCTCTACAGCGGCGACAAGCGGTATCTGAATGCCGCCCTCGATGTGGCCAATACGCTGGCCCGCAAAGCGCGCACGGGCACATCGACACAGTCCGTGTGGCCTGACCGGGTGATCATGGACAGCGGGAAAATCACCGCAGAGTACGGAGCGCACCTGGTCGGTTGCTACATGTTATTCGATCAGTTAATCCGGGCGAACCAGGGCGACGTGACGGCCTACCAAAATGCGCGCGATAAGACCCGCGAGTTCCTCTTGCGCTATCCCTTGAAAACCGGCTATTGGGCCGACGGCCATACAGACAACGCAATTAACAGTAATACGTATAGAAGTAATACCCCCGAAAGTAACTATACGTTGGCCTTGTTCGATTATCCCGAACTCGACCCCGACTGGCGGGCGGATGTGCCCAAGTTGATCAAGTGGACCGAAGAATACTTTGTTGTGCGCTGCCAGCCCGGCGAGCCGGCAACCCAATGGGGAGGGAATATTGTGGGAGAGCAGGATTCCTTCCTCCCGAAGATGGACTACCAGACCGCGCGCTACGGCGCAGAGTGTGCGCGGTGGTATGCGGTTTCGGGGGGTGAATCCTACAAAGAAAAGGCCTACCGATCGTTGAACTGGGTAACCTACTGTAACAAGCCGGATGGAGAAGGCATTGAGAGCCCCGTCAGCAAGCACATATCGAACTGGTGGTCGGACCTTTACGGGGAATGCCCGCGGATGTTTTACCCCGCCTTTGCCGGGGTTCCGGAATGGGCGCCGCCGGGGGAAAACCATATCCTGTATTCAGACGCAGTGCTCAAGGACGTGGCGTACGAGTCGAAGCAAGTCCAATACACAGCCACGCAGGGGCCCGGAACGGAATACCTCCGCCTGAACTTCCACGCAGACAGCGCCGCGCTCAACGGCGCCAAACTCGTTCTGCGGCGCGATCTCAGTTCCGAGGGGTACACGTTGAGGGAGCTCGGACACGGGGATTACGCTCTGAACATTAGAAGGGACAAGCCCGGCGCCGTGGTGATCCGGTGAGCGCACTCATGGCGAAAGCCCTGCCATCGCCCTGGAGTGCGGCAGCGAAGCTGCCGCCTTTTTCCCCGAATTCCAAGGCGGTAGCTTCGCTGCCGCACTCCAAGGTGCCTTCGGCACATATTTTCGAAGCAGGGGGAAGAACCGTGAAGGCTGCGCTTCGAGTGACACACGTCCTGATGTTTCTTTGCGCTTTGGCGGTGCTTGGTTCCGCAACAGTCACATTCGCGCAAGAGGGCTACTTCCGCGCTGAGAATCGTGATGGCGTTTGGTGGATCATCGATCCGCGGGGCGCGCCCACGCTCACTGTGGGTGTTGACAACATTTCCTATGAATCCGACCGGATCCGAGGCACCGGCACGTGCCCCTATTGCGAAACGATCGATAGGATATATCCTGACCGCAACGCCTGGGCACTGGAGGCGCTGGCCCGAATTCGGCAGTGGGGTTTTAACACCATCGGCGCCTGGTCTGACTCGGTGCTTTGGACACACGGCGTTCCCTACACTGTGATCCTGGACATTGCCGAGCGGGCCGGAGCGAATTGGCAGCAAAGGATACCGGCGGATTACTTCGACGCGCGGTTTGAAAAGGCCGCAGCCGACATTGCGGGAAAGGTCTGCCAGCCACGGCGCTTCGATCACCTGCTCCTGGGATATTTCAGCGACAACGAACTGCGCTGGGGACCGGACTGGGGCGGCAAGGAAACGATGCTCGGGATGTACTTGAAATTGCCTGAGGGCGCAACCGGGCGACGCAAAGCAGGCGATTTTCTGCGCGAACGATACACGAACGATATCGGAAAGCTGAACCAGGCCTGGGGGGTGAGCGCGTCGAGTTTTGACGACCTGCCTGAACCCAGCTCCACTGCGGCGTACCGTTCCGACGCGGCGCAGTTTCTGGAAATGGTTGCCAACCGGTATTTCGAAGTGTGCGAGCAAGCCATTCACGCCGCCGATCCCAATCACCTCTACCTGGGGGCGCGGTTTGCCGGCTTGCCGCCGGAGACCGCACTGCACGGCGCTCACCACGCCGATGTGGTCTCGATCAATGTTTACAGCTTTGATCCGCGCTCGACAGTTCAGGCTGTCTTCAAGGCCACAGGGCGGCCGGTGATGATTAGTGAGTTTGCGTTTCGCGCCCAAAACTCCGGCCTTCCCAACACGCAGGGCGCAGGGCCCAGGGTCCCCGATCAGGCTGCTCGCGCCAAAGCCTATGCCGACTATGTCACGCACCTCGAGAGTCTCCCCGAGGCCGTCGGCTACCACTGGTTTGAGTGGGTTGACGAACCCAAAGAAGGCCGGTTTGATGGCGAGAACTCGAACTACGGCCTGGTCGACATTCAAGACAAGGCCTATCAGGAATTTATTGAGACCGTAAAGAAAGTGAACGGCGGGGCTGCGGAAATCCACCAGCACGCAGGGAAGGATTGAAACCAGGTTGTGGGCAGGCATTCGTGACTTCCCGCACGTGTTAACCTAATGCCTAGGCTGGCGGCCATATGGATCTGAATGACCGCTGGTGCAGGCCCGGAGGGCCGACAGAGAGTAGCCCACGGCGCAAGCCGTGGGATCGAGGAGCAGCCCTGGGTTATCTTAGCCCCGGTAGGGGCGACAGAGGTTTCCGTGCCCTCTCTGTGGCCCCGTCCGGGGCTGTGGTTTTTAACACCGCATCGGCCCCACGGCTCACGCCGTGGGCTACTTTCTGCCGCCGCTCCGCGGCTCTCGGAACCTTAACGCCCAAGGTAAATACCTACGGGGAGCCCGCCTGGATAACCGCGAGAACTGTGCCCCGACCGAGCGCTGGACGGCCACAAGGGCCGCCCCACGATTTGGACACTATTCGGAGCGCAGCACCGTGAGCGGGTCAGTCTGCACCGCGCGGATCACAGGCGGCAAAGCGGCCAGCAGCGCGGCAGCGAGAATCGCTAATGCGGGCAGTGCAAGCATGGCGGGGTCCGTCGCTTTCACCTGATAGAGCAGCGACTCGACGTAGCGCACGGCTGCCATTCCTAGCGCAAGGCCCCCCATTGCTCCCGCCAAGACCATCAACGCGACGTCAGCGGTTACGTGACGGGCAATACCCGCGGCGGGTGCGCCCAGCGCCATACGAATGCCGATTTCATGGCGGCGCTGGAGTACGGAGTAGTCGAGCACGCCGTAGAGGCCGACACCCGCAAGCGAGAGTGCGACTATCCCAAAGAAAAGCGCCAGCCTCGCCAGTAGCCGCTCGCGGACGGTGTGCGACTGGTCGATCGCCGCTTGGGTGCGGATGTTGCTGACCCGGAATTCGGGCCGCGCGCGCGCCACTTCGCGCCGCAGCAGGGACGCCAGGGCCATGGGGTTCGTTCCGGATGTGCGCACGATAAACGTCCCCTGGCTGGTCGGCTGCAACACACCCTTGGCATCGATCGAGCGAAACGGGACGTAGAGTTGAGGCAAGGACGGCTCGCGAATGTCGCGGTAGGTCACATCGCCGACCAAGCCCACGCATTCAAAGCGCAGGCGGAAGCCTCCACTGAAAATTACCTCGAACGGCTTTCCGACGGGATCCTCACCGTTGAAGTACGTCTTCGCAAAAGTCCGGTTGACGATCGCGAAACCGGGATAAGTGTCGCCGGGGCGGAAGTCCCTGCCTTCGAGGAGCGGAATCTTCATCGCGTCGAGCCAGCCGGGCGAGGCCTTTAGCATGTAAGCCAGAACCCCGTTGGGGGGTGCGCCGTTGACCGATATGGAATTGTTCCAACTCCACCCGGCCAGCAGCGCCGCATTGGTTATCCCCACCGATTCCACACCCGCCAGTGCGCGCAGGTGGTCCGCCACCTGATCCCACAAGGCCGGCGGCTGCGGCCTCGCCGTGACCGTCTCGAGAGTGAGAACCCGGTCGGCGGAAAAGCCGGTGGGGTGATTCGACAAGCGATCGAATGTGGCAACAAAGAGGGTGGCCACAAAAAGCACCAGAAAACAGAAGGCCGTCTGTACCGCGATGAGCGCGTGCATCACACGGCGGCGCGAGTGCGGGTCCTCTCCGCCTTTCAGCGCGCTCACCGGTTTAACTCCCGAGGCACGCAACGCCGGCGCCAGACCGAACAGCAACATGACCCCGACGGTCAGCGCCAGGCCGAACCCCAGCACCCGCCAGTCAGCCGGCAGGAACAGGCGCGCCGGGTTGTCCGGCGGATTGATCATGCTGACGACGGCAGGCGTTGCCCACCAGGCAAAGACCCAGCCGAGGGCGGCGGCGAGGAAAGCGAGCCAGGCGCTTTCCAGCAGCACCAGTTGCACCAAGCGTCCGCGTCCCGCGCCAATCGAAACGCGTAGCGCCATCTCGCGCGCCCGTGAGGCCGCTTGCGCCGTCATCAGGTTGGCGACGTTGGCGCAGGCAATCAGCAGCACCAGCGCTACGAGCACGCCGAGAGCCGCGAGCCAAGTGCGGTAGTCGTTCTGGAGATCGGAGACACCCGCGGCTGCGGGCTCCAGCAATAGCCTCTGGTTCAGCATTTCATCCATTGCTTTTTTGGGGATTCCGCCGAGGCCCTTTGACCTATCTTCTTCGAAGGCTCGCGAGATTGCGCCCAGCTTGGCGCGGAGGGGTTCCATGGCAACTCCGGGCTTCACCCGCGCCAACGTGCGCATCCAGGTCCAGTCTGAGTGCGTGACCCCAAGATGCATCATGGTGGGAATGAAGATGTCGATCACCGTGCCGGGCTCGGTGCCGGTGAAGCGTTCCGGGCCGACGCCGATAATCTCGTAGAGGTCGTTGCCGATTCGGAACGTGCGTCCAATCACCTTCGGATCTCGTCCGAAGCGGCTTGTCCAATAGTCGTAGGAGAGCACGGCGTAGGGGTGCGCTCCCGGCTTCGAATCGTCGCTTTCGGTGAACAGCCGTCCCGCGGCGGGCCGGAGCCCAAAAGAGCTGAACATCCACCCTGAAACGTACTGGCGGTACGCTTTTTCCATCTCCGCGTCCGATCCGTAAGTCAGATCCGTCCGATCGGAATACGAGATGGCGATCAGCTCGGCTTGATCCGTCGCCGCCGCGCGCATCAACTGGAAGTCCGGATACGCCCAGGAGTCGTATGTCTGGGGTTTGCCATCGGGCCCCACGTACTGGCGAGCCAGCGCGTACAGTTGGCCGGGCTCCGCCACCGGCAAGGGCCGCAGCAGTAGGGCGTCGATGAGCCGGAACGCCCCGGTGCAGGCCCCAATCCCGAGCGCCAGTGAGAGGATCGCCGCGGCAGACGTGGCCTTTCGCTTGATAAGTTGCCGCCAGCCGAAGATGGCGTCGGCGCGCAGCGAGTCCAGCCACGCGATCAGCCGGACGTCGCGGCTCTCCTCGCGCAGCCTCAGCGCGGAGCCGAGTGCTCGCCGTGCTTCCGTCGGGTCGCGACCCTGCTCAATTGCCTCTTCGATATGCGACTGGAGTTCTTCATCGATCTCGCGGCTAACACGGTCGTTGCGAAACACATTTGCGATCCGTGACCATAACGACATCTCACACCGTCCTTAGAACGCGGTTTACGGCTGCCGTCACCACCGCCCAGCGCGACTCTTCAGTTGCAAGTTGTTTCTTTCCTTCGGGCGTCAGCTCATAGAGCCGCGACCGGCGCCCGTCATCTTTGGTGATCCATTCGGCGCGAATCCAACCGGCCTCCTCCATGCGGTGAAGAGCCGGGTAGAGGGAGCCTTCCTCAACACGGAGCACCTCGCCGGACCTCGCCTGAATCGCCGTCATGATGGCGTAGCCGTGCAGGCGAGGCTGCCGCGAGAGGATTTTGAGCACCAGCAGATCGAGCGAGCCTTGCAGCGAGTCGGGCTTGGGCATGTTCAAACCTCACACTACTTAGACGTCTGAGTACTCGGAAGGTTAGCAGGGGAATCGGAGGCAAGAAAGAATCAGCGGCCCCAAAGGCCGGTTCACAACGCGGCAAAGGCGCAGTCAAATGCAGATTCTTCGCGCAGTTTACCCTGAGCGAAGCGAACGGGCTCAGAATGACATGTCATCCTGAGCGAAGCGAAGGATCTGCTTTGCTTCGCGCGCCGCGAAGAAACCCACCCTTAGTAATAGGGGTTCGGGCTAGCCAGCCAGCGGAGAATCGGTGGAACCAGCCTCAGCGGTAGAGTTCTGACGGATCACGCCAGTCTGGTCAGTGTAGTAGTAGTTGTACCCTGTTGTCCCTGGGGTAATAGGGCTAGCGGTAATTGAGTATGAGTAAATTCTGCCCGATGTATCAGACACACCCGCCGAATAGGCAAAGGTGTAGCCGCTCTTGGAACTTTCTGTCGCGCCCGCCGAGCCTCCGGAGAGGATGCTGTCAATTAGTCCCGCACCCGACGGGACTGGACTCGTCCCGGTGCTCGGGGGGCCCAAGTAACCCAAGGTCGGAGTGTAGCCGCCATAAGTCGAACTGTAGGTGGCTTCCGCAGTATTCATGACATGGAGCGATCCCACTGCCGAAGCCTGATTCGCTGCGGCCCGCGACCGCATCAGGTTAGGGATGGCGATGGCTGCAATCACCAGGATGACTGCCACAACGATCAGCAATTCGATGAGTGAGAAGCCTCGTGGATTTCTTTTCATATATCCACCTTATTACCTACGATTACAATCTAACGCATAAATTGCCTAGAGCACTTCCCGTGCCAGCCAGAATGTTTAAATACAATTTATCTGGAGATAACTGACGTGTTTACAATAAGTTAAGATGCGGGCAGGACTTAGGCGTGCAATTCCTGGTCCCAAAGTACCGGACTCGCCATTTTCCGTCGTACGGGTGTGACAGAATGTGTCATCAGACGGCGCTGTGATATGCTCTGCTTGATTGGCTGGCGAGTCGAGGGTGGTATCGCAACTTTTGACTCTCCACCAGCGACTGCCAGTTTGCTACGCTGAACTGAGAACTGGACTCATCTAGGAGGTGACATCGAAGTGAACAAGGTACAAGTGCGTTTTACGGATTACTTTGCCCAGACGATCCAGCGAATGCGGGAGGACGGGCTTTTGCTGGTGAGTACGGGCGCGGACGGAAAACCAAATGTCATGACGATCGGGTGGGGAACCATCGGCTGCATATGGTCCCGCCCAATCTTCATCGTGCTGGTCAGGCCCTCGCGCTACACTTATGGTAGGCTCGAGCAGGTGAACGATTTCACTGTGAACGTGCCTCCCAGAGAAATACCGGAGGCCGTGGAACTTTGCGGGACGGTTTCCGGGCGCAATCACGACAAGTTTGAAGAGGCCCACTTGACCCCGGTTCCGAGCCGCGAAGTGCGTTCACCCATTATAAAAGAGTGTGTGGTTCACTACGAGTGCCGGACGCTGCATCGCAACGATCTCGAGCCCGAAGCGCTGGCGCAGGCAGTTCGCGAGGAGTTCTATCCCAGCGGCGATTTCCATCGCGTCTACTTCGGAGAGATCGTGGCTGCCTATGCTGACGAAGATGCAGGCACGCGCTTAAGCACACCAGGCAGGGAACAGGGAATTGGGAATAGGGAATAGAGGGTCAGAGAGGGGCAGAATCTATGCGCACGATCATCCGCACCATACTTCTGATGGCTCTTGTGGTTTCGGCGTCGGGCTCTTTGGCGGGCCAGTTGCCCCAGGCAACGATGACTCGCATCGACGACATCGCGACCAAGGCATTGGCGGACACAGGTGCGCCAAGCGCCTCCGTCGCAATCGTGAAAGACGGCCAAGTCGCCTACGTTAAAGCTTACGGCAAGGCGCGCCTCGAGCCGCCAACTTCCGCCGCCCCGGAAATGCGTTACAGCATCGGCTCCGTCAGCAAGCAATTCCTGGCCGGGGCGATTCTACTGCTGGTTCAGGACTCCAAACTCTCGCTCGATGACCACGTAGCGCGCTTCTTCCCTTCCTTGACGCGCTCGAGCGAAATCACCATTCGCGAACTTCTCTCGCATACTTCGGGCTACGAAGATTACTACCCGCTGGATTACGTAGCTCCTTTCATGCAGCAACCCGTCACACCGCAGGGCATCCTGGAACGCTTTGCCGAGAAGCCGCTGAATTTCGACCCGGGAACTGCATGGCAGTACAGCAATACCAACTACGCCGTGGCAGGTCAGATTCTCGAGAAAGTCAGCGGCATGAAGTTGATGGCCTTTCTCGAGAGCCGCATCTTCCGGCCGCTCGGCATCGAAAGCCCCATCGACCTGGATGCGCATCCACTGACGAGTTCCGATGCTGCGGGCTACACGCGCTTCGGCTTGGGGCCGCTGCACCCAGCCGTGCCGGAAGCGCCGGGTTGGCTGTACGCGGCGGGCGAGCTCGCCATGACGGCGCGCGACCTGGCGGTGTGGGATCAGTCCTTAATCGAGAGAAAGCTGCTCCGCCCGGTCACGCTCGATGAAATGATCAAGCCGGCCCTGCTCAAGAACGGCGCACCCGTAGACTACGCACTGGGAGTGGGCATCTCAAACGCCTCAGGACATCCGAGGCTGACGCACGGCGGGGCAGTATCCGGCTTCGTGAGCGACAACGCCGTGTGGCTCGACCAAGGCATTGCCGTCGCCGCCCTGACGAACCTCGACGGATCAAGTGCTGCTGGATCCATCGTCAACCAGATCGGAACATTGCTGGCGGGGGAGAAAGCAGACCCGCAAGCCGCTCCCTCGCTCGAGCAGGCACGCCGGATCTTCCGCGACCTCCAGCAAGGAATGATCGACCGCTCGCTCTTGACCTCCGATGCCGATTCCTACTTCACTGCGCAAGTGCTGGCCGACGCTGCCTCGAGCCTGGGCTCCTTGGGAACGCCCTCCAGCTTCGAGCAGACTGGCTTCCAGTTGCGGGGCGGTATGTCGTATAGACACTTCCGTATTGCGTTTGGGTCGGGAAAGTCGCTGCGTCTCGCGACGTTCACTACGCCGGACGGCAAGCTCGCGCAATACTTGATCCAATAAATCAACCACAGAGGCACTGAGACACGGAGGAAATCGTTCCGACTTCTCAGTGCCTCCGTGTCTCTGTGGTGAAAGCCGTTATCGGGTGAGCGCGGCCAATTCGTTGGCGCGGCGAATCAGATCGGAGCGCTCCATCTTCTTGTATTTTTCAGGAAGGAGGCTCTTGCTGGTGCATTCCAGAACGGCCACCAGATTCTGCAACTCGATTTCGGTGGGGTAGGACGGCGGGACAAAGTCCTCCAGGGCGGCTTTCAAATCATCCACATTCACCGCGAGATCATTCTCCAGCGCTCTTTTCATGCGGGCCCGCATGAGCACCGCTTCGATATCGGCACCAGACAGCGTCCCGGCATGCTCGAGGAAGAACTTCTCGACCTCTTGGGAGCCGACTTCGATGCCGGTCTTCTTTTGCATGGCGCGCAGGAGCGCCAGGCGCTCTTCATCGGTATCGGGATAGAAGAGCGCAATGTGTTCCTCGGCTCGTCCCTGGCGTTTGAGGTCGACGGGCAGCAGATCGGGGCGGCAGGTGAGCAGGAACCAGATCACCTTTCCGCGCAACTCGGTGTTGCCCATGAACTGCGCGATCTGCGCGAAAACACGGTTCGACACGCCGCTGTCGCCCGAACTCGAGCGATCGCCCAATTGCGCATCCGCTTCGTCCACGATGACGGCAATCGGGCTCATCGCCTGGAGCAGGTTAAGCACGCGCTCCAGGTTTCCTTCCGTTACGCCCTGCCACATGCTGCGAAAGTTCTTCAGGATGACCGCCGGAATCCCAACCTCACCCGCAAAGCAGGTGGTCAGGAAAGTTTTTCCGGTACCCACGGGACCACAGATGACGTACCCCATGGGGAGGACGTCGGTTTTGCCGGCACGAATCGCAGCCGCCGCGTTATGCAGCTTCTTCTTGGCCTGGTCGTTCCCGGCCACGAGCGACAGATCAAAACGACTCTGAACGAATTCCAGCAAACCTCCCGACTCAGCCTCGATCAATTCCTTTTTCCGCTTGGTGAGGAACTTGAGCGTCAAGGGTTGACTGTTCTGCACTGCGTGTGAAATCAGAGTCTGTAGCTGCACGCGCTTCAGGCCTGCGGTCAGCTTGGCCAGTGTAGCGTCACTCACCTCCGAACCGGAAGGCAGTGGCGTGCCGGCCAATTGCGACCGGATGAACTCAAGCCGATCAGCTTCGTCAGGCAAAGGAATGGCAATAGATGCCACAGACGGATTTTGGACAATTCCCTGGTTCAAATCCGCCTGATTTTCGGCGATCAGGCAAAGCGTGACATCCGCCTTCAGGAACGCGGGATTCAGAGCCCAGCGCTTCAGAATCACCAGGGAGTTGCGGTCCTCCGCAGGCATCCCCGAGATGTCACCCGCGGGGGCAATGGTCTCCGCAAAATCGATGATCAGCGCGATTTTCTTGCCTTCTGCGATGCGCAGACGCAGGTAGTTATCCAGCAGGTTCAGGACACCGTCCGGGTTGCGGGGCAAGCCGGCGGCGTAATTGGTGCCGTGATAGCTGTCATAGCCGGATAAGGCACGGAGGAAATCCGCTTGGGCTTCGGGTTGTGCAAAGGCGAGGCCGCCGCCACGATCGTAACTCAGGATCAGATCGCGGCGAGGGAAGAGGGCCTCATTGAGGAAGCGCGGCAAGCTGAGGAACTGGGTCGTACCTTCGCGTTTCAACGGCACATAGTCGCGCACGTTGCCGTAAAGGACGAACATCGCGAGCGTGCGCGAATAGTACTTCTCGGAAAGTTCCCTCGCCCAGCCGGGCAGCGATTCCAAGCGTGTTGAATTCGGTGTTGGTGTGGTGGCCATATATTCAATAGGTCCGGACGCGATTCTCGTGTTCTCCCGGACACGACCAGAAGAGCAGGCGCTACAAAGCTCTATGTCCGTCGAGGAACAAACAACGTCTCGGGCACCTCATCAGGAGTCTCTCCGGGAAGCACGCGTTTCGGGAGGGGCGGCACAGGGACGCGCTGGTAGCGAGCATTCCACTCTCGCCAGGAGCCGATGTCGAAAATGCCCGGCGCCGGCTCATCGAGGGTCGCCTCGAAGTCGGAGGCCGCGTAATATCGTTCCGCTAGTTTGACATCCTCCGGCGTGCCGTAGGTCATCAGGTACGTCAAGAACCGTCTTGTGTACTTGAGTGCTTCCTCGGGTTCCTCGAACCAAATCACCCGCTTTGCCAGCGCGCGTAAATCTTCTGGGTAGTTCATCGTTCTCCCTTCATCTGTGAAAGGCGCTCGCGGGTTTTGAGGGTAGGTAACTGTTTCACGTCTACACCGCTGACGGCGCTTCGCAACGGTTGCTGCGTCTCCGCGGCAAGCTCGGGAAGGTTGCCGTCTTCGAAGAACGTTAGCGCCCGCAGCGTGCGGTTAGGGTCGAATCGGGGCCCGAAAACAGCTTGGCCAGCCGCCAAAATGGTCTCGAGCGCCACTCCGGCCAGCAACAAGGCGGCAATATCCTGATAGTCCTTTGCCTCCGCCCGGTGTTGTACGGCCTCTGCCTTGCAACCTGCCAAGTCTAAGAGAGAAGCCACCTGCACTCGGTTCCCTGGGCAAATGTCGGGTTCGCCAATTCGGCGCAGCCCCAAGCCGCCAACAAATGAGATCTGCACCCAGCCGCCGCGGTCGATAACTACCGTCAGAGTATCTCTCGCGGTTTGAACGACCTTTGCTCCCCGCAGGTAGCTTATGCTGTGAAACAGTTCGTCTGGCTCAAACACCTCCGCACCGAAGAAATCAAAATCTTGCGACGGGCGATGTCCGAGACGAAGCGCCAGCGCTGTGCCGCCGTACAGCACAAAGTATGGCGGCGTCGCCAGCAACTCGTCCCACAACGTGCGCTGGGGCTTCGCCAGAACTCCCAAAATCGGCTCGAACGGCTTCAATTCCTTCCCTGCGGTTCCTTCTTTCACGCGTTACCTACGAATGTCGTGTAACCCGTTTGGTCGCGACCGGGCGGCCACAAGGGCCGCCCCTACCACTCTTTAATTCCGAATGCGCGAACTGGGTAAAGCGCCGGAACTCGAAACCGATGAATCGGTCGGCAACGGAGACAGCGTTTCTTCGACTCCAGGCACCGCCATATCGAAGACGGCCTCGACCTGCCGCACGGTTTCTTCGGTCTGCTCGACATCGCGCACCAGGTTGTCCAATTGATCGCTCACCTGCTGCGGATCGCGCATGGTCACGGACTGATCGTTGATTAGTTGCAAGACGTCTTCGATGGCCGAGCACTGCGCTTGCACCACTCTCTGGTTGTCGCGGACCTTTTCGTATTTCTCGAGACGCTTCCCCAGGATTTCGATTCGCTTGCGGTTGATCTCCTGCACCTGCGGCGGGTCGGAATTCAAGGTGTGCTGCAAATTGGCGATGTTCTGTTTGATGGGGTCAGGGTCAGTGGTTTGCAAGTACTCGCAGTGCTGATAGTCGGCGTAGAGCAAGCGCAGGTAAGCCTCGAGAAGGCCCCGAAGCCTCTGTTCCATTTGCTCCAGAAACATCTGCGAAGTGGATGATAAGCGGCTATAGTTGGCGCGAATGCCGGCACACAGGGAATCTAACGCCGCATAGCGAGTTCGAAGCTCAGGCGGCATTTCGTTGAACATCGTGCCCAGCGTCATCTCGCGCTGCCGCTTCTGTTCGGCGTATTTCCAGGAACGCACCAGGCGCCGGAAGGCGCTGCTGCGCGGCGCAAGGCTCAGATAGATCATCTCCAGGCCCGCGGCCAGCACCAGCGGAAGGCCCGTCCCGGACACCACCGCAAAAACCGCGGCGCCCGCGAGGCCGATCCAGTTGTACTGCCACTTGAGCGCGGCTTTCACCAGGTCGGACTGCTGTAAGCCAAGCTCCTCCACATCGCGCTTGACCATTCCTTCCAGCATCGAACCGGCTTTTCCGACCGTGCCCCGTTGGGGAGTTTTCTCCTCCGCCATCAAACACCCACCCGCACATGGCCCGTCCCCGGAGCGCGTCGGAGGCACGCCAGCACGTAATCCTGAAGATCGTGAAACTCTTTCGTCTGCTTCATTGCCGGGTCTCGCGGACGGCCCAGTGCAACCGGCACGTCCTCTACTATTCTACCGGGGCGGGCGCTAAGTATAAAGATACGGTCAGCCAGGTAAACCGCTTCTTCCACGTCATGGGTTACAAAGAGCACGGTGCAAGCGGTCTCGTCCCAGATGTGTAATAACAGGGCTTGCATGTCGCCGCGTGTCTGGGCATCGAGCGCGCCGAAGGGCTCGTCCATCAAAATCACCTCGGGCCGAACCGCTAGGGTGCGTGCAATGGCAACCCGCTGCTGCATTCCGCCAGAGAGCCGGTCAGGATAGGATTTCTCGAATCCCGAAAGGCCCACCGCTTCCACCAGCTTCGCCACAGTCTCTTTCTTTTGCGCCGCCGGCGCGCCTTGAATCGTCAGCCCATAGGCGATGTTGTCTGCGACGTTGAGCCAAGGGAAAGAGGTGTATTTCTGAAACACCATGCCACGGTCCCGACCGGGCCCTTCCACCGTCTTGCCGTTCACCTCGACCTTCCCGCTGTCAGGAAAATCCAGCCCCGCGATCAAGCGCAGAATGGTGGATTTGCCGCAGCCCGAGGGGCCGAGGAGCACCCGGAATTCGCCCACATCTCTGCCTTCGGGAGTGTACGCCTCTTCGACTTCGAGGCTCACATCGCGCAACGCCTCGATTCGTTCGCCCGAGGGGCCGGCAAAAACCCGGGAGACTTTCTCCAGGTTGATTTTGACCTTGTTTGGCATCGTAACACCAAGTAGGCAGTCGGCAGCGAGCAGTAGGCAGTCGGCAGTAGGCAGTAGGCAGTCAACCTTTAAACAGGCTTGAATTTCTTCGGATCCTTGATCATACTGCTGAGCATCCTGCCGAGTTCATCGTAGCCTGCCGCCAATTCTTTCTGGCGCTCGATAGACAGATAACCACAATCCCGCGCAAAATCCAGCCACACCTGCGTCTCTGTCGCTTCTGCATCACAATCCGCCAGTTTGCTCACGAACATGGCCGGATATTACCGCTTACGATATCCCTCTGCCAAGTTCGCCGCGACGCTCCGCGAGGACCGCCGGATTTGACTGGTCATCGAGTATCGTTCATCTTGGGGGAAAGTCTTCGTCTCGTTGAAAATCCGCATCGCCAGGTTATAAGCCAATTGGTAAACCCTCAAATCCCGAAAGCCGCCAGGTACTGCCATCGTACGACGCTCCTTGCTGCCTACTACTTACTGCCGACTGCCGACTGCTTACTGCCGACTGCCTACTGCTTACTGACTGTTGCTTTCTGCCTGCTCTCCTTCGCCGTAGCGCCTGCACCTACCGCCGCTAGATGCTCCGTGGCCGGCCGCTGCACCTGACGCCACGGAAACAAACGGTGTTCCAGAAACGTCAAAAACCAGCGAAATATGAAGGCCGCAAATCCGATGGCGATGATGCCTGCGTAGACCCTCTCGAAGTCCATAACTTTACGCGCCGCCTCCACCATGTACCCCACACCACGGCGGGCGTTGACCATCTCGGCCAAGATAACGTATGTCCAGCCGATGTCATAGAGGATTCTGAACGACCCAAAAATCCCGGGGAAGGAAGCCCTGAAGATGAGCCAGAGCACTTGGCCACGGTTTGCGCCCAGCGTGTATGCCGTCTCGATAAGGCTGTCGTCTACGCGTTCCGCTTCCTCGACTACTACAGCCAGAAGGTAGAAGAACATTCCAAACCAGAGGAACGCCACCTTCATGGTCTCTTCCATGCCAAACAGCGCGATAAAAGCAGGCAGGAAAGCGGTGATGGGCATAGCGCGCATCGGAGCCGCCACAGGGTTTACAAGATGGTGAACCCAGCGAAAGCTCGCCATCAGCACACCCAGCGGAATCGCGATGCAGGCGCACCAGAAGAAGGCCTGGGCGATGCGCCACCAGCTCTGCACGACATTGCCCAGCAAATTATAATCGACCCAGAGGCGGCCGAAGGCGTGGATGACTCCGGCCGGGCGAGGCAGAGCAAAAGGCGGGAGGATGTCCCAATGAGTCAGGAGAAACCACGTAAGGACAATCAGACCCCAGCTCAAAAATGCTAGAGCCATCTTGGCGCGGGGCGAAACGTCACGACGGATTTCGAAGAGTTTGGACATTCCGAATCTGGCCAGTGTGCCGCTCCGACTTGGCGCTGCCCGATACGCTGGCTAATATGGGCGCTAACACCTCTGGCGCTCTGACTTCCGAGTCACCCGCCCTAAGCGTCGGCGGCTCTGCCGCCAAACGCTGCGCATACCAAGCTGAGACTTTACGCTCCCGGGTTCGGGTAAACCTTAATATCCGTGCGGCGGTTCTTCTCGCGGCCTTCCGGAGTGGCGTTGGTATCCATGGGCTTGTCGGGGCCGTTCCCAGCCGTGCGCATGCGGCTGGCAGGATAGCCGTGCTTTTCCATCAGGTAGCGCTTTACGGCGTCGGCGCGTTCTCTCGAAAGCTCCATGTTGTGGTCTCTCGACCCGGTCGAATCGGTGTTGCCTTCGATATCGACAACCGTGTTCTCGTAGGCGCGCATGAACTCGGCGATCTCATCCACCACCGCGCGGGAATCCAAGCTCATATTCGTCGAGTTGGTATCGAAGTAGATGGATCGATGCTGGGTGGCAATGGGCACGGCGCCTTTTGTCGGCGCCTTGTATTCGATGGGCGCCTCAGTGGAAGTGCTCGAGAATTTACCATTCAAGGCTTCGAGGTAACGCCGGTCAACAGAACTGTCGGCATCCGCAATGTGTTTGATCAACTGCTCTTCCCGGTACATGTCCTGCGCCATTCTGAAGATGTTGGCGTAATCAGACTCGCCGCCGGGCTTTCCGAAGAAGGCCACGTTGTCGGCGTAATCGGATAACCGCACGCCGCCTAGCATGGTCTTCGCCAAGTCGGTGGGAATGTTGAAGTCCTTGATGGTGCCGATCAGCGTGTAAGCCCGCGTAGGTTGCGACTTGATGAATTCGACGCCCTCGAGCCAGCCCTGAGCGAAGTTGATGACCGTCTGCGGATTCTCGGCCGCGAAGCGGTCGCTCACCACCAGGATGTCCGCGATCAGGCGGTTGGCCACACGGGTGTCGTAGATCTTCTTGGCTCCGGGGCGCTTGGTGACGGCGTCGCTCATATCAGGGTCCCAGGCTACGGCGGCATCAACTTTCTGCTGCGCAAAGAGTGTGGCGGGCTCGATGCCATCCTTCGTATGCACCGCTTTGGCAAAAATCTCGTTCTGCTGCTGGGTGCTCAGGCCTGAACTCTTCAGTCCATTCCAAAGCAGGAAGTGAGAAGGAGTATACGGTGCGAAGGCCACCACCTGCCCGGCCAGGTCCTCGATGCTGTTGATGCCCTGCTTCCCGATCAGCCCATCGGCGCCGCGCGACCAATCCACCATGTAAAAGGCGTGGGCGCCGAAACTCTTCTCCTGAAACTGTCCGAAATCTTTCGCCCAAACGTCTGCGGTGGTCAGCATGATGTCCACGTTATTCGTGGCCAAAGCTGCGGAGCCCTCCGTCCAATCGTCGATGATCTTGAATGAAACTTTGAGCCCCTTCTTGTCATAAATCGAGTCGGGCGCCGTATCCAGCCCGCCATTCGCCACCAGCCCGGCCGCGCAACCGACCCAGATGTTGACGCGAACTCGGACCTCGTTCGCTTGTGTGGTGGTCGCCGTGGGCAGGGCTAGCGGCTTTGAGGTATCGACCTTCGCGGTCGTGGACCCGCCGTGTGATCCAAGCCAACTGCCGATGTTCAGTACACCGTACTTATTAAGGCTGTAGCCAACCAGGGCAATTCCAACCAGGAAGATAAAAAGCCAGCCACCCTTTTCGATCTTAACCGCCATATTCGCCTCCTCGAGAGTGTAGGAGCGATCCTCGCGGTCGCCCCAGGGCGGCCGCAAGGGCCGCCCCTACCACATGTTCTCTTCAGGAAGTCTTCTCTCCCTCTTTTACGCCGATGGTCTTCTCCGCGACCGCTGCGGAGGGTTCAGGCGATATCAGCCCCATCTCGACTTTGAATTGCTTCACCAATTCGTTGGCCCGCAGCTTCTCTGCTTCTTCTTCGATCTTGACCTTCTGCTGGTCAACGTTGTCTAAGGCCATATCCATCCGCGCCTCATTGACCGCGGTCTCCTCTTCAATCTTGCGCACCATCTCATCATGAGTCTGACTGATGCCCGCGACTTCGAACTGCTCCATGGCATCGGCCACTTTCTTCTGCCACTGGGCACGGCGATGGTCGCGAATCGCGTTGAGAGCTTCCTGGGTCTTACGATCCTTCTCGCGCAGGAAAGCCTGCTTGACGAGCATGGCCTTGTCGAAGGCCGCGCGCGCCGTCGCCAACTGCCCTTGAGTGCGGGCCAAGGCGCCCTTCAGTTGCTCGAGCTGTGTCGCAAAACTTCCCGCCAAGTCATCGCGGCCCGCCTGGATGGCTGCTTTCACCTTGGCGGTCAAGTTGTTCAGGTCATATTTGTACTTCGCTTCTTCTTTCTCGAGCAGCGTCACGTTCGCCTTGACCATCGCAATACTCTCATTCATGCGCGGCACCTGGTCATTCATATCGCGAATGTTCTGTTGCAGGATCAACTCTGGATCCTCGGCCGCGGAGATGAAAAAGCCGACGAACGAGCGGATCATGCGTTGCAAGCGTCTGAACATATCTCCTCCTATGTCATCGGCTACGGTTTCTTGCTCGCCTGGGCCTGCGGTGCGCTGGCTTCAGCGGCGGTGGTGACAGGCTTCTCGGATGTGAAATACGAAACCGCGTCGGCGATCTTCTGCTCTTCCTGCTGCTTCTTGAGCTGCCAGCCGTAGAACTGCTCTTTCGCTTTCGTTACTTCATCGTTATTGGCTTGAACCCGGGATTGCATTTCGTTGATCTGCCGCTCGATCTCCGCCTGAAGCTCCTTGCTTTCTTTAGTCTTGCGCGCCTCAAGCTCCTGCAGAGCGTTCTGTTGCACGCGCTCGTAGGTGTCCAGGGCCTTGTCGCGACGCACCGCGTCCTGCACAATCTCCTCGGCTTTTACTCCCGCCGCCTCGAGGGCCAGCAGGAGCGAGCTCTTTTTTACATCGCGCGAAAGATTGCGGATGTGCTCGCTGTGAAGCAAATCAATGATCTTCAGAACGGTATATCCGTGCTCAGGAGTGTTGATCTCTGCCGCGCCATAAATCTCCTGGAAGGACATCGGGTTGGCCACCGGACCGGTAAACTTGGGGTCAGCGCTAACACCTGAAGCAATCTCTGCAACGGTTTGTGCCGCGCTGCGGGGCGCCGCAGCCGCCGGTTCGCCGCCTTCCGCTGTCGCCTCCTGCTCGCCTTTGGCATCAGCGGGCTGATCTACCGAAAGAAAGTAGTTGTACCATTTCTTCGTGGTGGGATTTTCCATGTTTCACCGGGTGCGACAAAATCGCTCTATGTCACAGCAAAATGGACCTCTGATTATCATGTGAAAGGTATGATAGGCCACACCCAAAGTCAAGCGTAGCTGGCTAGCGCCCTCCCCCTGTAGGTATTACGCAAAGAATAATAGGGTTGTTCCCTGTCGGTGGGCCGCCATCTCGTTCTGGTCCCGGCCTTGTCGCGCTGCTGCACCGGCTTGCGGGACGTTGTTGATTGGCGACGATCCGTTTTGTGTGTTCTCAATGCCCGAGCAAAGACGAAACACGGAGATCACTGAGAACCTCCGTGTTCTCTCTATTGAAGCTCTCAAGGCACAGAGTGCGCAGAGGGCCCCGTTTTGGCTGCGGATCCGCCGCGCTGTGCTAGTATGAGCAGAAAGCATCTGGGGAGATGAATCATGAAACTCTCGGCATTGCGCGGCTTCAGACTGTTCACAGTAGGGCTGCTGGTAGAACTGGCGCTCATCCTCGCGCCCTGGCAGCGCTCACTGGCGACCGATCCGGCGCCTTATGTCGTGGCGAAAAACGTGATGGTGCCCATGCGCGACGGCGTGCGGCTGGCAACCGACATCTATTTTCCAGCCCGCGACGGGACTCGACTGGAAGGCAAGTTCCCCGCCATCCTTGAGCGCACGCCTTATAACAAAGATGGTTCCCTCGCCTACCTTCTCCCTTTCGTGGGCCATGGCTACGTTGTGGTTTGCCAGGACACGCGGGGTCGCTACGCTTCGGAAGGCGTGTGGCACATGATGACCGACGACGTGAACGACGGCTACGACACCGCCCAGTGGCTCGTGAGTCAACCCTGGAGCGACGGCGGATTCGCGATGATCGGCACTTCTTACGTCGGCGGCACGCAGCACGCCATGGCCGAGAGCAATGCGCCCGGCCTAAAGGCATTGATCCCGGTCGACGCGGTGGCCAACGCCGGCTACTTCGGCATGCGCAATGGGGGAGCATTCGAATTGCGATTCTTCAACTGGATCTTCGCCATGAGCGCGCCGCAAGGCAGCCGGGAAGCTCGGGATCCGGCGGCGCGTGAGGCTCTTGAAGAAGCGGGGAAGCACGTCCGCGAGTACCTTGCCCAGCTTCCGTTGCGCAAGGGCACGACACCCCTCAAGCTTGCTCCCGAGTACGAGGATTGGTTAGTTTTCGCCATGAGCCACGGGGAAAACGACAGCTATTGGCAGCAGCCCGGGTTTGGCGTCGTCGATCAGACCACCCGGTACAAGGATGTTCCCGTCTACCTCATCGGCGGCTGGTACGATTCCTGGGCGCTCCAGACGACCATGAGCTACATGGCTCTCGCGCGCGCCAAGCACGGCCCCGTGAAAATGATCCTCGGACCCTGGATCCATGGCCAGCATATGCATCATTCACACGGGGAGACAGACTTCGGCCCCCAGGCGGCTATCGATAGTGAGGCGTTTCATCTGCGCTGGTACGATCGCTGGCTGAAAGGAGCAGACAACGGGGCCGAGCGGGACGCTCCAGTGAAGATCTTCGTCATGGGAGGAGGCAGCGAGCAAAAGACGGCGGAGGGCCTGCACCTGCATGGCGGCGTGTGGCGTGACGAGCAGGAATGGCCGCTCGCGCGCACGCGCTGGACTCCTTACTATCTTCATGCTGACGGTGCACTTTCGACCGAGAAGCCTCCCGAGTCCTCAAGCAGCACGAGTTATGATTTCGATCCCCGCAACCCCGTTCCTACTATAGGCGGGAACATCTCGTCCGGCGTCGGGATTTTGCTACAGGGAGCTTGGAACCAGCGCTGCAGCGAGGCGGTGTGGAACTGTACTAACCACCTGCCCCTTTCTGCGCGGCGCGATGTGCTGGTGTTCACGACGCCGCCTCTCGAACAGAATGTGGAAGTGACAGGGCCTATCGATGTAAAGCTGTGGGTGTCGTCGTCAACGCCCGACACGGATTTCACCGCCAAGCTGATCGACGTACACCCTCCCAGTTCCGACTTTCCGGCTGGAATGGATATGAACCTGGAGGATGGCATCCTGCGGGCGCGCTTCCGCGGCTCGCTCGATCACGCCGAACTGATGCAACCGGGCAAGGTGTATGCCCTGACCATTCACCTATACCCGACCTCGAATCTCTTTGTTAAAGGACATCGCATCCGGCTGGATATCTCGAGCAGTAATTTCCCGCGCTTCGATGTCAATCCCAATACCGGCGAACCACTCAATGCGAACCGGCGCCTCGCCGTCGCTACCAACACTATCTATCACGACCGCGACCACCCGTCACAGGTGATACTGCCCATCATTCCTTAATCGGGTGATCGGGAGATCGGGCGATTTGTGATTTGTGATTTGTGATTTCTGATTTGTGATTAGCTCCTCCATCTGCAATCACAAATCAGAAATCACAAATCGCAAATTGTTCTCCCGATCTCCTCACTCGTCCTGGCTCTCTGCCTTTCCGAGGCACTTCAGGACCAGGTGTTTCTTGACCACAGACTCCTGCCCGCTGTCCCCTTTTACCGTTACCGTTTCGACGTCTCCTACCAAGTGCACGTAATCCGGATCGTCGGGTTGGCGTCCCGAGCCTCGCTCGACCTTACCTGAGAAGCGATAGTACTTGCGATGGATTGTGTTGGTCTTGAATTCTACGTGGTCGCTCTTGCGCAAGCCGGCGACGATTTCGTAACTCAACACGTCATCGGATTCCTCGGCGCCCTGCGCAACTTCAATGTAGCCTTTCAGCTTGCCTTCTTCTTCGAGGATTCCCAACTTGTCATCAGGGGAAAGGAAATGGTAATCGCCGGTGAT
>JBELAJ010000070.1:0-21384 GCA_049508935.1 Terriglobia bacterium
CGTGGCGGACTCTTACATGCTTTCGTTCGTGGAAGACCAGGCGGTGCTGCCCGAACTGCTGGAAAAGCTGGAGAAGGCCGCCGCCGGGCCGGCTCCCCAACTCCAACACCTCGGATTGCTCCTGCGCATGGCCCAGATGATGCATCGGGCTCCTGCGCTCGAGGAAGTCCTTATGGCGCTGGTGGACTCCGCCTTGCAGTTGACCAACGCGGAACGCGGATTGTTGTTCCTCCTCGAAGAGGATAAGAAGCTCCACCTGAGACTGGCGCTCGGCGCCGGTGGCGTTTACCTGGGACGAGACGTCAGCGATTACTCGCATGCGGTGGTGGAGCGAGTCGCGGCCTCGGGCCAGGAAGAGGTAATCCTGGAAGACCAGATGACCGGCCGCACCGCCCAGGAAACCAGGATCGTCCGTGCCGAAGTCCGCGGCATCGTCGCCGTGCCTTTACAGAAACTTCCGGTTTCCGAGGCTCGGGGCGAGACCATGCAGATCATGGCGCCGGAACTACTCGGCGTTCTTTACCTCGATACGCGCTCGCACCCCACCGCGGTCACGGGGCTCGACCGGCAGGTGCTTCAAACGCTCGCCGTCGAGGGCGCCACGGTCATCGAGAACGCTCGCCTGCTGCGCATTGCCCAGGACCAGGAGCGCATCCAGCACGAGATGTTCCTGGCCCGCAACATCCAGCAAGGGCTCTTGCCGCGCCGCTTTCCGGAGAGCGACTACTTCCAGGTCCACGCCACAACAACGCCCATGGAGCAAGTGGGCGGCGACTACTATGACATGGTCTACCTGCCCGACGAGCGTTTCGGCTTCATTGTCGCGGACGTCTCCGGAAAGGGCCTCCCCGCGGCCATGCTGGCCACCAATCTACAGGGAGCCTTCGCGGGCGTTGCGGCGGGCGATCCGGAACTCCCTCTGCTCTTCCGGCGCGTCAATGAGTTCCTTTGCGAACGTACCCCTCCGGAAATGTTCGCCACTATACTTTATGGCGTCCTGGACCGTCTGGGAAGATTTCAGTTTGTCAACGCCGGGCACGTTCCACCCATGCTCATCCGCGCCGACGGCAGTGTGGAAACTTTGACTTCCTCGAACTTCCCCGTGGGATTGTTTCCAACCGCCACCTTTGACGTCTGCAGCGCTCAATTGAAATGCGGCGATGTCTTGTTGATCTGCTCCGATGGCGTTACCGAAGCGCACGCCGCAAATGAGGAACTGTTCGGAGAAGCCAGACTGCAGGATGCTCTCCAGGGTTCTACTGGCCTCGCGGCGGACGAAATTTGCCATCGAGTGGTGAGTGCGGTGCACGATTTTGTCGGGGATTACCCCCAAACCGATGACATCACACTCACGGTAGTCCGATACGGGCCGCAACCCCAACCTGGGAATTAGAAGCTGGAAATCAGAAACTGGAGAATGCCCACCTTCCAGGATCTTACTTCTTCTTCCACTCGGCGGCTTTGTCGGGTTTGCCCCAGGCCTGGTATAACCTGACGACCCATCGGTGCGCCAGTTCCAGGTGGTAGCGATCCGGGACATCGATTCGGTCTTTGCGAGCCAGCATACCCTGGTAGCCTTCCAGCAGCAGCGGTTCGGCCTCGGCGTATTTCTTCTCTCCCGCGAGGCTCGCGCCCAACAGGCTCTCAGCGCGGTATCGCTGCCAGCCGTCAGGCTGGATTTTCTTCTCCGCTTCCTGGGCTTCCCGCGCCACAGGCTCGCTCTGCGCAAATTTGCCCTGGGACACATACGCGAGGGCGAGGACGGCCTCGGTCGCGATCGTGTACGGATTTTCCGAGCCCAGCGCATGACGTTGGCCCGCCAGGGCCTGCGCGGCGCAAGTCTCCGCCAAATCGTATTTGCCCTCTCGTTGGTACACGGATGCAAAATCCGCAAGGGTGCCAACAGTGAGGGCGTGCTCGGGACCCAACACGCGACGCATAGCCTGCAGGAGCTGGCGGTAGAGTTCCTCAGCTTGCGCGTACTTCCGCTCGTCCGCATAGACGTGCGCGATGTTCTCCGAGGTCCGCAGCGTGTCGGGATGCTCGCGACCCAACACGCGGCGCTGGATCTCCAAGGCTTGACCGAAGAGCGCCTCGGCCTGCGTGTAATCGCCCTTCTCCCTGTAGGCATACGCCAGATTGCCCATGGAACCCAGCGTATAGGGATGCTCGGGGCCCAACACGCGGCGCTCGATCTCGAGAGTCTGACTGTAAAGCGCCTCGGCCTGCGCGTACTTCCCCTCGTCCTGGTAGTAGAGTGCCAGATTGCTCATCGAAGCCAGCGTATCGGGATGCTCGGGACCCAACCGGCGACGCTCAATCTGCAAGGTCTGAGTGGCAAGCGCCTCGGCCTGCGCATACTTGCCCTCCTCCTCGTAAACGTTAGCCAGATTCGTCATGGAAACCAGCGTATCGGGATGTTCGGGGCCCAGCCGTCGTCGCCGGATCTCCAGGGCCTGCTTGTGGAGCGCCTCAGCCTGCGCGTACTTGCTCTCATCCGCGTAGACGAGAGCGAGATTGCTCATGGACATCAGCGTGTCGTTGTGCTCGGGGCCCAGCCGTCGACGCTCGATCTCCAGGGTCTGCTTCTGGAGCGCTTCGGCCTGCGCGTACTTGCCCTCGCTCTCGTAATCGATGGCGAGGTTGTCCATGGAATTCAGCGTGTCGCGATGCTCGGGACCGAGTGAGCTTCGTTGGATCTGCAAGGCCTGGTTGTGCAGCGCCTCGGCCTGTGGGTACTTGCCATCATCCTCGTAGACGTTTGCCAGATTCGTCATGGAAAGCAGCGTGTCGGGATGCCGGGGGCCTAAGACCCGCCGTCGCAAATCCAGCGCCCGCTCGAACTGCTTCGCTGCCTCCGGATATAGTCCGAGGTCTTCGTACGTCTGCCCGATGGTTTTCCGAATCGCAGCCTCGACCGCCGGTTGCTTGTCGAATTTACCCGGGATGCGCTGGGCAGCGCTATCCAGCACCGTCCGCACCTTGATGTCGGGATCGGATTTCGACTGGTTGTAGGCGCTAGCCTGGCCCAGCAAGTCGTTCTGGAGAAAATCGTTGACCGCCTGCGCGATGGCCGACTCCTGCTTGGCGCGCGCTTCGGCCCGGCGCGCCTGCACCGCCTCAAACGTGCTGGCCACGACGCCCAGAATCAGCACCACAAATACCGCCGCCACTCCCATGACCAGCGACTTGTTGCGCCGCGCGAACTTCCGGAGTTGATAGGAGGCGCTGGGCGGGCGCGCCGTGATGGGCTCGTCGCGCAGATAGCGCCGAATGTCCGCCGCCAGCTCGGCAGCGGAGGCGTAGCGCCGCGTCTTGTCCTTCTCCAGCGCCTTGCCCACGATGGTCTCGATGTCGCCGCGATAGGTGCGATTGACCGAGCTGAGGGCGGCCGGCTCTTCTTCCCGGATGGTCCGCACCGCCTCGTGCAACTGGCGTCCGATCACATAAGGGCCTTTGCCGGCCAGCAACTCGTAAAGAATCACCCCCAGGGCGTAGACGTCGCTGCGCGTGTCGAGCTCCGCCGGATCGCCCAGCACCTGCTCCGGACTCATGTAGGCCAGCGTCCCCACCAACTGGCCGATGTCGGTCTGCCGCGTGGCCTGGGCGTCTGAGTCCGTGAGCCGCGCCACACCGAAATCGAGAATGCGCGGCTGGCCTGATTCGTCCACCAGAATGTTGACAGGCTTGAGGTCGCGATGAATCAGCCCGCGCTGGTGCGCGTGCTGTACGGCGTCGCAGATTTTGGCCATCAGCTCCAGCCGGTACCGAACCTTGAGATGGTGCTCGTCGCAATAAGAGAGCAGCGTCTGTCCATGCACCAGTTCCATGGCGAAGTAGGGCTGGCGTCCGAAAGGAGTTTCGGCGGTGCCTGCCTCGAAGATTTGCGCGATGCCAGGGTGCTGCAGCCGGCCCAGTGCCTGCGTCTCATTCTCGAAGCGGCGCAGCATCTCGCCGCTGGCGTATCCGGCGCGGATCACTTTCAGGGCTACGGTGCGATGCGGAAACTCCTGCTCGGCCTCGTAGACCGCACCCATCCCGCCCTCGCCCAGCAGGTGCAGGATGCGATAGCGTCCGATGCTGGCCGGCAAGCTTTGCGGGGGGTCTGCGGCTGCAGCGGCCGCGGTCTGCGGCGTTACCGATGTTCCATCGCCGGTGGCCTCGTCGCAACGCGAAGGGGGCTTAGGGACAAAGGTGGGAACATCATCGTCCGCCACGGTTCCTCCTCATGTGTGTGAAGCCCTTCTGTGAGTCAAATTCTACAGAAAAAAGGGTTCACGAACAAGCCGACGAACCATGGCCCTGGTAAGGTACGACGGGTTGGCGAGCTGCTTAAGACCGCCCTCAAACGCACTCAATGGAGGGGGATATGTCCACGCCGCGGATTACCCTCAATTAGCGGCGTGGTGGCGAGTAATCCGTTGACGCCCGATAAGTCTACCCTTGGCGACTTATGGCGATCTATATCGAATTACTTCTCGATCGGGCAGCCAAAACACAGAACATACCCGCTGTTATCCGTGATCTCGAAGGCTCGTAGCCCGTCGCTGGTGTTGGCCAGTTGCCGGCGCACTGGAGCGTTCTTGGCAAGAAACTCCGTGTAGAGCGAGTCGGGATCGCTTGTGAAGATGTACGCATCCCAGGCGGCCCATTCGTGACGCGAAGGATTCGGTTGCGGATGAACATCCGGCGTAATGTGCTTAAACATCAAAATTACCTGGTCTCGCCCGAGCATCGCCCAGAAATCAGCGCCCTGCCCATCCCCTCCCTTGTGGAGCACTTGGAAGCCAAGCCGGGACTGGTAGAACTGAATCGTTTCCGTCAAGTCGTCAACGATAAAGAAGGGTGCAACACTACTCAACATGTTTTTGAATCTCCGCAAATGTATGTGTCATTGTAGAAGCCCTCCCAACCGCTAAGCTAACCGCCGATGCGCGCCACGCATGAGCGCAAGTAATCGCGCACCGCCTCCTGCCCGAAGTATTCTGCCGCCCCTATTGCCGTTGAATGATAGAGATCGTCTTTCAACGCCAAGTCAGCGCCGTGCTCGACTAGGAGCTTCACCACTGCCCTGCACCCGTACTGGGCCGCCATGTGAAGAGCCGTGACCCCTTGGCCGTGCGTAGCCCCGCCGAAAGTGGCCTTCTGATTGATGTTCGCGCCGTGATCCAGCAGCCACGCGACGGTTTCCGCACGATTGCACACAGCAGCCCAAATAAGGGGCGTGCCTCGATACGGGTCGGCGTTTGGGCGCGCACCTGATGTGACTAGCCGCTCCAGCACAGCCAAGCGGTTACTCTTGCATGCCCACACGAGTGCTTCGTCAAGTACCTCCTGCGGATCTGCCGAAGGCTGCCAGTCCGGGAAACCGCTATGAGGACGGTAGAAGCCTCGGGCGGCGCAAGCTTGGGGAGTGAGTGCGCCATCGAGGCTGAAACACGCATCTACCAGTTCCGGGATGCCGAGCCCGGCAGCAGCGCGAAGATTGCCTGGAGCCAACGAATGGCGACCCAACAGATCGGCCACCTCGCGATGCCCCCAGAACAGTGCGGCGATTAACGGAGTGCCGCCGGCGCCGTGCGCTTCCGCGTCCAGTGCTGCACCTTTTTCGATCAGCAAGGCTGCTATCTCCGGCTTGTTGGCGTATGCGGCCGCGTGGAGCGGCGTCCAGCCGCGATCATTGCCCTCGCTAACGTCGGAACCTGCCTCCAGCAATGCCTCGATGGGAGACAGGCCGCCTTTCCAGTCAGGCCTGCCGGCGAAACTGACAGCGAGATTGAGCAGCGTGTTGCCGTTTGTCCCGCGCTCGCCGGCCAAGCGGGGATTCGTGCGCAGCAAAGCTTTAAAGCCAACCGCATCGCCGGATTGCAGTGCGGCGAACGCAGACATGAAGGGTTCGGCGGTTGCTGTGGCAGGGATCGAGGCGAGGAGGTTCACCCGGCTCGTTAGGTCGTCCCAAGTTTCGAAGCCGTGCTCCCGGGCGTAGACCAGCCGGGCATCTTCCTCGGTGAAGGGAGCTTGCCGAATCTCCTCGTCGCTCTTTTCGGAAAACCGCGGGTGCCATTCTCGAATTTGTTCGAGCGCCGCCGGGCCGGCCGAATACCGCGTTCGCAGCAAACCATGTACCCGGTCCCTGATCCAGGCAACATCCGCAACGAACAATCGGGTGTGGCGTGAGCGCGAGGACGGCTCGGCGTAGGCCTTCAGTTTGGGCCAACTGGCGAACCCTTGTTCACGAGCCAGGACAAACTGCGCATCGTGCAGAGACACAAGTTGGCGCACTGTGCCTTCGTCTAGCGCCGCCCAGCGCGCGTGATGGCGGCGCAGCCGATAGAGAGCGTCCGCATTTCCAGACCGGATTGCCCGCAAGAGCTCGCGGGACTGTTTTTTCTGTTGCTCAAGATTCAAGACTGCCTCCTTCGTATGCCTGGTCCGCATGACAGGCGAAAGAGGGTCAACAAAGAGTGAAGCCTCAAAGGAGCAGGTGGGCGCAGCCCTTTCCGCGGACAGGACGCGTCCTGCACGCGACCAAGTTCGAGTTTACCAAAAGTCGAGATTCGAGTAAAACTCCTGCAAAACGGCGTAGTGGCGAGTAATCCGTTGACGGCGGATAAATCTACCCTTGGCTAGCGACTAGGCAGGACCTATTTCTCCCTCAGCGCGCTTGGGTTGCTTGCCGGGTCAGAGGTGATGGGGATTTCCGTACACTTATGCAGGACGCACCCTTTTTGGTGTCCGCGAAGTGAGCCATTTTCATCAGTCTGAAGGGAGCCGGGTTTGAGAGCCTCATCGGCGAGGACGCGGTACTACTCTATATCAGGTTCTAAACCGGGTCGGCGTGCATTGGCGGTCAGCGGACCGTTGCGGTCTCCTCGGCAATACAGCGTGGCCGAGTCCGGTTTGCGTACAATAAATCCTCAAAAACCGTTCTTCCGGCTTTCCTCGATTTCGGCAGGCGTATACCCCTCCCACTCCCACGGCGTAACCGTGTCGCCCAGAATGGTCTCGAGCAGCGGCCGGAAGGCCAGCTCGCCGTTGTCACTATTGGTCAGCAGAATCATGCACGATTTCTGGCGCTCGAAGCAGATCATGTAGTTTTGCGCACCATCGCCGTGGCCCTCTTTGAAGAAGGCAGGGCCAAAACGCGTGTGAGTCAGAAGGCCCCACCCCACGCCGTAGGCCAGTCCGACAGATCCTGCCTCTTTCCCCGTTCCGTCGTTCGGATGAGGAAACTCGTGCACGGTGTTGATGAGCAGTACGGGGCGAAGCATCTCGGCGCGGGTAGCCGGTTTCA
This sequence comes from Terriglobia bacterium, assembly GCA_049508935.1. Classification (GTDB taxonomy): domain Bacteria; phylum Acidobacteriota; class Terriglobia; order UBA7540; family UBA7540; genus CAVROP01. The sequence continues at coordinate 7,295 of JBELAJ010000070.1, forward strand.
GGATCCTGCCATCGAGAAATGCCGAGGCGAATTTGGCGAGATCGCCAGCACTCGAGGTCATGGATCCCGCCGCCCGCGCCGGAAAGCGCTTGGTCTCGGATCGGAATTTCTCGTTCAGGTCGTATCGGTCGGCGACATCGTCGGCAAATTCGGTACGATAGATAATACCGGTGCGAGTCATTCCCAACGGATCAAAAAGGGCCTGCTGCATCAGTTGGTCGAGGGGCTTTCCCATCTTGTTTTCGATGAGGAACTGGGCAAGATTGAAGCCCTCGCCGGAGTATAGGAACTGGGTTCCGGGCTTGAAGTGCAGGTGCATCTTTTTATCCGGCTCGATGAAGGCGAAGTTCGCGAGACCCGATGAGTGGGAGAGCAGCATGCGCGGAGTGACCGTGGGCCATGCCGGATCGCGCACGAGTTCAGTGCCCGAGTCTTTATACGGCTCGTACGCGTTAAGCGGCTTTGGCAGTTGGCTGGCAACGGGTTCGTCGAGGTCGAACTCGCCTCGCTCCACAAGCTGCATCACGTAAGTGGAAAAAACGCTCTTGGTAATGGAAGCTGCCCAGGTCGTCGTCTCTTGGTCCATCTCGAGCGGCGGATCTTTCCGCCGCATGCCGTAAGCCGCACTCCACACCAGCCGCCCTTTGTTGAGAACCGCCAATTCGGCCCCGGTAACGTGCTCCGCCGCGAGCGTCTTACGGGCAAATGCATCCGCGTCCGAAACCGAAATCTTCGATCCGTCCAGCCGGCGGATTACGCCGGTTGTTTGAGGTTTTGCAGTCGATGCAAACACGATCAGGAAAGCAAGAAGAGCCGCAGGGAAGCGCATCCGTTGATTCTAACACGGATTTTCATCGTGGCTCCGGAACCGCTGCGGGATTCAGCCACCGGCTGGTTCGCACCCCTTCACCACGCTGAGCGGCCCAGGTGCCGCAGGGAGGTAAGAATAATCCGGACTAAGAATGTCGAGTTCGTGGCTAGCGCTGGGGTTTTGGCCTGACGGCGCACTCGGTAGTTAGTCTGGACGGCCTTGCTAGGACGATCCTCCGGGGCGCCAAAAGGGGTCGGTCCCGCCTGACGGCGAAGTGTTTACCAACGGCATCCGCCGCCGATTCCTGGCGATAAATTCCCATGTGTTCAACAATGCCAGCGGTACGCGGGTGGACCTCCGAACGACCGTTCGTTCCCCTGCGCGCTCATCCTTTCGGCAGGCAGCCTTTCAAGTCCGTAGGCCGGAATGGGCCCGGGGCGGCAATCAACTCGCGAGCGGAGTCCACCTGCCCCCAAACATTCCACAAAAGTACGCCGCAGACGCGGCCGTCGCGTAGATAATAAACCACACCTTCGCGGTACGGCTCCTTCCAATCCGCAACGGTTTCCAGCCGCGAGTCAAGTTCCCCGACGGCTTCATACCCGAGATCAAACAAATCCGAATAAAAGAACGGTAGGTGGTGATACGGGGCTGCCATGCCCGCCATGGCGCGGCCGGCCGCACGGCCCATGGTGTTGGCGTTGTCCTCATGCTCGACTCTCAACCGCCTTCCCAATGCCGGGTTAAAGAAGTTCGCCACATCGCCGGCGGCGTGAATGTCAAGATTTGTTGTGCGCAACAGTTCGTCGACGACAATGCCATTCTCCACCTCCAGCCCCGCCAACCGGGCTAATTCTATGTTGGGTGTAACGCCAATGCCCGCCACTACGCCATCGACGAGGAATTCCCCTTGGCTTTTCGTCTTCACTACGGTTCCCTTGGGACTCTTCCCCAAGCCCACGACCGGGCTTCCGGGAACTACGTTTACTCCCTTTTGCCGGTAAAACTCGTTCAGAAACCGAGCCAACTCGACCGGGTAAATGTGGCCGCCGATAGCTTCGCCCGGGAAGAGCATTACCACTTCTTTGCCGCTCATGGCCAAGGCTGCCGCAATTTCCCAGCCGATGAATCCACCGCCGATTACAGCGAATCGGCCTCCTTTCTCTGCCAGCGCCCGAAGATGCTGGTAGTCCTTCACGGTACGGTAATAGATGATCGAGTCATCATCGAAAAGCAGTTGGCGCGGCGTCGCCCCTGTGGCAAGCAAAAGCTTCTCAAATGAGAAGATCGCCCCGTGATCGTCCGTCACTTTCTTGTTGGTCGAATCGAGGGCCACGGCCTTTCGCCCGAGATGAAGCGTCACGCCTTGTTTCTCCGTCCCTCGCCATATGCTATCTGGAGCCTCACCCTTCCAAAGGCCTTTTGACAGAGGCGGGCGATTATACGGTGCATCTTCCTCCGAGCAGAGCAAGCCGATCGTCCCGCCCGTATCGGCTTCGCGAATGCCACTCACAGCAGCATCGGCGGTCATGCCCCCGCCTACGATTAGGTACTTATAGCGTTCCATGTCGCCTCCTTCCCAAAGGGTAACCATTCGGGTGGTTTGGAGATGGTTCAACCACAGACTCTACGATGTTCTCTATGCATATATTCTAGCTTATGACATGCCATTCCGTGATGTATTCATTTGCTCTTCGGTTGAGGTATGGCGGGTGTTCGATCTTGGATGAGGTGCGTGAACTCAGGGAACTCGCTGCACCAAATCACGAGAGCCGTCTATATACTGAAGGCTCGTCGAATTCCGCTTCGATAGGGAACCCCGAATGGAGTTCGGACTTGTGGTGAGGTATACTTGAATTCGGGCCTGTTGATGTCCATTGGCTTCTGGCGCCGTTTTCTGGACTTATTTTCTTGATTTCATGGTCGCATTTGCCTGCTCGCGGACCCTGCTTTCTGGCTAAAGAGGCGGGGCGGGCTAGGGCTTTCTATTTGAATCAGCGAATGCCCCCTTGCATCGGTACCGCAAGACGTATTGCGTCTCGAATACCAAGTGCCAGAATTGGAGCACGGGCGGTGACAACAAACCTTTTTGCAAACCTGTTCGGCTTTTCGCATGCCCAAACTCGAGAGCCAGATTAATCCGGAAGCCGAGCAGTACCGGCAGAACTTCGCGCGCAACCAGGAACTTGCTCGCGAGTTGCACGCCCGAGCAAGCGATGCCGCCTTGGGGGGCCCCGAAGCCGCACGCTCGCGCCACGTTGCCCGCGGCAAGCTCTTGCCGCGAGACCGGGTGACACGCCTGCTGGATCCCGGAGCGCCCTTCCTCGAAATTGGTCAATTGGCCGCCTGGGATATGTACCGGGGCGAAGCGCCCTGCGCAGGCATCATTACAGGCATCGGGCGCGTCGCTGCCCGGGAAGTGATCATCGTTGCGAACGACGCCACCGTCAAAGGCGGCGCCTACTTCCCCATGACTGTGAAGAAACACCTGCGCGCGCAAGAGATCGCGCAGCAGAACTGCCTGCCCTGCATCTACCTGGTGGACAGCGGCGGGGCCAACTTACCGCATCAGGCGGAGATTTTCCCCGACCGGGACCACTTCGGCCGCATCTTCTTCAACCAGGCGCGAATGAGCATGCAAGGCATTGCGCAAATCGCCAGCGTCATGGGGTCGTGCACCGCGGGCGGAGCCTACGTGCCTGCCATGAGCGACGAAACGGTGATCGTTCGCCACCAGGGAACCATTTTTCTGGGCGGGCCGCCGCTGGTGAAAGCTGCCACGGGTGAGGTGATCAGCGCGGAAGAATTGGGTGGCGCTGAAACGCACGGCCGGCGCTCAGGCGTCGTGGACTATGTGGCGGAGAATGACGAGCACGCCCTTTCCCTGGTCCGATCCATCGTGGCCAATCTCAATACGGTGAAAAAGGCGGAGATCGATCGGCGCCTACCCAGACCTCCCGAATACGATCCAGCGGAGATTTACGGCATAATTCCCACGGATGTCCGGGCTCCTTATGATGTGCATGAGGTCATAGCCCGCATAGTAGATGCTTCGGAGTTTGACGAGTTCAAAGCGCTCTATGGGACAACGCTGGTCTGCGGCACCGCCCGTATCTGGGGGTTGCAAGTCGCCATCCTGGCGAACAACGGCGTGCTATTTTCCGAAAGCGCCTTGAAAGGCGCGCATTTCATCCAGCTTGCGGCGAAGCGCCGGGTTCCGCTGTTGTTTTTGCAGAACATTTCGGGCTTCATGGTGGGCGGCAAGTACGAGGCTGGAGGAATCGCCAAGGACGGAGCGAAACTGGTGACCGCGGTAGCCTCAGCCGAGGTGCCGAAGTTTACGGTAATCATAGGCGGCAGCTTCGGCGCCGGCAATTACGGCATGTGCGGGAGGGCCTATTCGCCGCGCCTGCTCTTCACCTGGCCGAACAGCCGCATCAGCGTTATGGGCGGCGAGCAGGCGGCGAGCGTTCTCGCCACCCTCAAACGCGACGGAATCGAAGCCAAAGGTGAAACGTGGAGCGCGGAAGACGAAGAGGCCTTTAAGGCGCCGATTCGCGAACGCTACGAGGCGGAAGGCAATCCGTATTTTGCCACCGCCCGTTTGTGGGACGACGGCATCATCGACCCGGTCGAGACGCGAGACGTCCTGGGGCTCGCGCTCAGCGCCAGCCTGAACGCTCCCATCCCCGAGACGTCCTTCGGGGTTTTCCGAATGTGATCCCATGATCGGCAGCCTCCTCGTCGCCAATCGCGGTGAAATCGCGCGTCGCATTATACGCACGGCTCGCCGTCTGGGCGTGCGGACGATCGCGGTGTATTCCGAGGCGGATGCTGGCTCCCTCCCCGTGCGCGAGGCGGATGCGGCGGCCGCTATTGGTCCACCTACCGCGCGCGCGAGCTACCTAGCGCAGGACAAAATCCTGGAGGCCGCGCGAAGATCGGGTGCGGAAGCCATACATCCGGGCTATGGCTTCCTCTCCGAGAACGCCGAATTCGCCGAAGCCGTCACTTCGGCTGGGCTTATATGGGTGGGCCCGCCACCCGCCGCAATCCGCGCCATGGGGCTTAAGGACGCGGCCAAGCGGTTGATGGACGCGGCGGGCGTGCCCACCACGCGCGGTTATCTTGGCGAAGACCAAACAGAAGCCGGCCTCGCAGGCGCGGCAACTGACATCGGATGGCCGGTACTAATCAAAGCTGTCGCCGGAGGCGGGGGCAAGGGGATGCGGAAAGTCGCGACGCCCGCGGAGTTCGGTGCGGCACTTGCCTCGGCAAAGCGCGAGGCCGCTGCGGCCTTCGGCGATGACCGGGTTTTCCTGGAGAAGTATATCGACCGGCCGCGACATATCGAGGTGCAGATCTTCGGCGACCGTCACGGTAATGTCGTTCATCTCTTCGAGCGCGATTGTTCGATCCAACGGCGATACCAGAAAGTCATCGAGGAGGCGCCGGCTCCCGGCATGGACGAGGCCACGCGTCAAAGAGTGTGCGAGGCCGCAGTCTCAGCCGCGAAGGCGGTCGCCTACGAAGGGGCCGGCACGGTCGAATTCATTGCCGATGCAAGCCAAGGCCTGAGCGCCGATCGCATCTGGTTTATGGAAATGAATACACGCCTTCAGGTGGAACACCCGGTCACCGAGTTGATTACGGGTCAGGACCTGGTGGAATGGCAGTTGCGTGTTGCCTCCGGCGAGCCCCTGCCGCTGCGCCAGGAGGAGCTTGCGATTTCGGGCTGGGCGATCGAAGCTCGGCTTTATGCCGAAAACCCTGCAACGGGTTTCTTGCCGTGCACGGGCCCGTTGAGACACTTCCGGCTTCCCGGGGGCGTTCGGATCGATTCCGGGGTGGAAGAAGGCGGCGAGATCAGCTCCTTTTATGATCCGCTGATCGCGAAAATCATCGCCGCCGCCCCCACGCGCACCGCGGCTGCGAAGTGCCTGGCAGAAGCATGCTCTCGGGTGGAGGTGTGGCCGCTCAAGACAAACGCAGGGTTCCTGGCGCGGGTTCTCGCGGACCCCGATTTTGTAGCTGCCGACATCGACACGTCGTTCATCGAAAACCGCTTGGGCCGATTGATTCCGCCGGCCGAGCCGTCTGAGGAGGTCGTTCAATCAGCCGCAAGTGCCCGCCTTGCGAGGGAGCGCGATGCGAGCGACCCGTGGCGCGCCCTTGAAGGCTTCCGGCTCAACGCCCCTCCGCACATTCATGTCAGCCTTCAGTCGGGTGATACGCGTTACCAAGTCGAGTCGAGCGCGAGTCCGGCGGCTGCGTTGCCAGGCCGCGACTTCGCGGATGCTATCGTTGTCTTCGCCCGCGGAGAGCCTTACACCTTTACGGATCCGATACTCACGGCGAAGGCCGCAGGACCGGCGTCAAGCGGCACGATCACTTCGCCCCTGCCCGGCCGCATCGTGGCAGTTCACGTCCGGCCAGGTGACCGAGTCGCAAAGGGCCAGTCGCTCGTGACCGTGGAGGCCATGAAGATCGAGCATGCTCTCCGAGCGCCATGCGGAGGCATTGTCAGCGCAGTTTCCGCCATTGAAGGCCATCACGTCAGCGAAGGAGTTGTGCTGGCGCGAATCAATCCTGAGGGGTGATGAATATGCCCGGCCGGACCTACGAGCAATTCAACATCGGGGACCACATGATTCACAGCATCCGCCGCACTGTGACGGAAACCGACAACCTGCTGATTTCGGTCCTCACGCATAATCCTCAACCGCTTCACCTGGATGCGGAGTACGCCCGGTCGACCGAGTTCGGCCGTATCCTGGTGAACGGCATTTTCACTTTCGGGCTCATGATAGGGCTGTCGGTCAGTGACACCACGGAGGGCACGACGATCGCGAACCTTGGCTATGACGCTGTGGTAATGCCTCATCCGGTATTCATCGGCGATACGCTGCGCGCCGAGACCCTGGTGGTTGAGAAGCGCGAAAGCAAGTCGCGTCCCACGGCAGGCATCGTCACTTTCGAGCACAGACTGTTTAATCAGCGCGATGAGATCGTCTGCCAGTGCCGCCGGACGGCGCTCATCAAGAAGTCGACGGCGTGACCGCCGGATGGGAGGTTGCATGACGCCGCGGTCCTGGTTGTTTGTTCCGGGCGACCGCCCGGACATGGTGGCGAAGGCTTTCGGCTCGGGTGCGGACGCCGTTATCGTCGACCTTGAGGATGCCGTTCTACCGGAGAACAAGGCTCACGCGAGAAAACTCGTTCCATCATTTGCGAAAGATGCTCTTTCGACGTCGGCACAGTTCTGGGTGAGAATCAACTCGCTCGAAACCGCAGATTCACTCTTGGACCTCGCCGCTGTAGCGCCCGCAGGCCCAGTGGGTATTGTGCTTCCCAAAGCCGAATCCTCCTCTGCGGTCATTGAACTTGGCCATTACCTGAGCGCTCTAGAGGTTGCTGCCGGGCTGACAGTTGGGAAGACCCAAATCCTTGCGATTGCAACCGAGACACCGAAGTCGGTCTTTGAGCTGGGTTCCTATGCCACAAGCGGCCCGCGTCTGGCCGGGCTCGCCTGGGGTGCTGAAGACTTGTCGGCTGCGGTTGGAGCGACCACTGCACGCGACGAGCAGGGCGCCCTCACTCCCTTGTATGAGCTCGCGCGATCGCTCTGCATTGCCGGAGCCGCGGCTGCCGTCGTCGCGGCAATCGAAACCATCTACCCAGCTTATCGGGACATCGAGGGCTTGCGCGCCTATGCACAAACCGCGCGCCGCGACGGATTCCAAGGAATGCTGGCCATACATCCAGCTCAGGTGCCTGTCATCAACGAGGCCTTCACACCAACCTCCGCTGAATTCGCATATGCGGAACGCGTCGTTGCGGCTTTCGATGCAAATCCCGGCCGTGGAGCAGTGTCGCTCGACGGAAAGATGCTGGATGCTCCGCATCTGAGACAGGCCCGGCGGATCCTGGCGTCCCGCGAGCGATTGAAAGCGTGAGAGGGCAGGGAATTGAGTTTACTACTCCCAACACAGTCTGTGTGAAAAACCGCTTTCATACTGTCAATCCAAGCCCTTTGCTGTCATCCTGAGCGCAGCGAAGGATCTCGCTCTGAACATTTTCAAGGCACTGCGAGATTCCTCCTCGCCTTCGGGTCCTCGGAATGACATGCAAAAGGAATTGTCACACAGACTCGATCAGGGGCTCTGCGCACTTCTTGCGTGTTCGGCCGCTCGACGAATTTCTTCTATGGCTTGCGGATTAGTAAGGGCTGCGGTGTTGCCGGTAGGCTTTCCCTCATAAACTCTGCGGATAAGACTTCGCGGGATCTTTGAAGACAAGTTAACAGGAAGGTCATTGACCACGTGGATCTCCTCGGGCTGCGCCAAGGGATCGTAGGTTTGCTTGATGTAAGCCTTGAGACGCTCCGAGAGTCCTTGGGGCGGCTTCGCTTCGTCCAAAGCAAGCACCACAAAGCAGACAATACGCTCTCCCTTGATTTCGTCCTTGGCGCCGATGGCCACTGCCTCTCGGATGCGCGGGGGGCCCGGGAATGCGAGGAGCTTCTCCTCGAGCTTGGCCGGATCGTGCTTCACGCCACCGTGAACAATCAGGTCGTCGCTGCGGCCCAGCAAGTACCAATACCCATCCTCGTCGACCCGGGCCAAGTCTCCATGGACCCAGCAATCAGGCCCGTGTGGGAAATAGGTTTCGAGGAATAGCTCGGGGTCTCCCAGGAAACCGCGGGTCATGGAGGGAAACGGTTTGCGGCATACCAGGTAACCGGTCTCATCGCGCACCGGCTTCCCTTGGGAGTCGACGACTTCCACAGCCATACCTAACCCCGGACCGCCCACCGTGGAAGGTTTCAGGGGCATAACGGGCAGAGGTGAAACCATGCAGCCGATAAGTTCCGTTCCACCCGAAATGTTCATGATTGGACAACGCTCGTGGCCAAAGGTTTTGAAATACCACTCCCAGGTCGCCGCATCCAGAACACTGCCGGTCGAGCCAAGTATCCGAAGCGTGGAAAGGTCGTGGCGCTCGGAATCCACCTTCAGGCCGGCGAGTTCGCGCAAGATGGAAGGCGTGCAGCCGAAGATGGATACGCCGTACTTTTCGATGATCTCAAAAAGACGGTGCGCCGTTGGGTAGAGGTGCGTTCCCTCGTAGAGAACCACTGCGGCTCCGAAAAAAAGCGCCCCGATGATCTCCCATGGCGCCATCATCCAACCGATGTTTGTGAACCAGTAAAAAACATCGTTCCCCTGGCAATCAAACACATAACCGATTTCTTTTGCGACTTGCGCCAACGCTCCAGCATGAGTGTGAACCAGCGTTTTGGGCTTGCCGGTTGTACCGGAGCTATACAGAATCAGCGCCGGATGTTCAGAATCGACAATTTCGGTCTCGACACTGCGCTCTGCCGGCGAGCGGTGCATGACCGTTTCCCAGGACAGGCATTTCGGATGGTTCGCCACGCTCTTGCCCATGCGTTCGTTGACAACTACCCATTCCACCGAGGGCGCAAATTTCAGCACCGCTTCGTAAACACCCTCGGTGCTGATCGCTTTGCCGGCACGAGGGTAGCCGTCATTAACGAAAAGTAGGCGGGGCTGGGCTTGCTGGATGAGAACGACGATATCCTGCGGGGCGAGTCGCGCCGGTATTTGGACGCAAGCGGCCCCTAATTTAAGGGTGGCAAGCATCACGACAACAGCCTCGGGAGAAATGGGCATGCACATGGCAACGCGATCTCCCTTTCGAACCCCCATACCCGTCATCGCCCCGGCAAGGCGGTTTACGCAATCCTGAAGCTGCTTATAACTAAGGGATCTTTGCGGTCCGTCATCAGACTCGAACCAAAGAGCGGTGGCCGATCCTCGACCATTCCGGATGTGCCTGTCGAGGCAGTTGTGAACGATGTTGAGCTTCCCCCCCAAAAACCAGGTGGTCCACGGCATCCCACGGGAGTCGTCGTACAGGCGCGTGTACTTCTCGAACCACTCGACCCCGAGGTGCTCAAGGGCGGAGTTCCAGAACCATTCGATATCGAAGGTCGATCGGCCGATAAGCTCCTGCCACGACCGGATTCCATGGACATCCATGAAGTGCCGTACCCTTGAACGGTTGAGATATCTGCCGCTCGGTTGCCATGCAAAATCGCCCATGGGCCTCCTTTGGTCGAAGTTCCCGCCGCAACTCTACTGTTTTAGGTGATGTTCCGACAAGCCCTAAAGTTGTGTATAATTAGGAGTGACGCTTTTCATTACATAACTGACTGTACGCACCCATGGGACGGCGCGGAAGGATTCAGTACGCAATCTTCTCGCTCCCTGGGCACCGGGTGGAAGTGCGCGCACAACTGCGTATGATGGGACAAGCGACCCATCGAACCATTTGGGCGGGATATGGCTCTAAACTAAGTAGGGGCTGGGGATAAAATGACGGGACGCCCATTCTTGGCGGAACTCCATCAGGATGATGACTTCTTTCTTTTAGCCAAGTCTGTAGGCGAGTTTGGGGAGCGCGAGCTCACACCCTACCTCAGCCGACTCGGCGCAGAGGAATTCCCCGCGCGGTTCATCTCGCTGGCAGCCAACAATGGATTTGTCGGCTCAGCCGTTCCCGCCGAGTATGGCGGTCAGAGCGGAACTCTGGAAGGTATACTGTCCATCATTGAGGGCATAGCGGCGTGTGACGGTTCGCTCGCGCTCACCCTCGCCGCACACGAATCTCTGGCGACAACGCATATTCTGCTGGGTGGCAACGATAGGCAGAAACACAATTACCTTCCACGGCTGACGAGCGGGGCAGATACTGGCGCGTGGTGTCTCACCGAGCCGCAGGCAGGGAGCAATATTTTTCATGACATGAGGACCAGGCTCGAGCGGGGCCCCGAGGGCTGGAAGCTGAACGGTGAAAAGACTTTCATTACGAATGGACGCCACGCCGGCCTGTTCGTCGTGCTTGCCCGCGCCCTATGGGAGGATGGCAGGGACGACGGCATAACGGCCTGCGTGGTGGAAAGCCGCGGCAACGAGGACCGCATTGCCCGAACGGCGCTCCATGGCAAGATGGGCATGCTGCGTTCCGACACGGCGGCGCTGAAGTTTGACGATGTTCCTGTTACCGGTGACGCCATTCTGGGTCCGATTGGAAGCGGCGGAAAAGTAGCTCGCCAAGTCCTTTTGCGAGGAAGAGTAGGGATTTCTGCACTTGCCCTCGGCCTGGCGCGAGACTCGCTCGAGCGCGCTGCGGTTTACTCCAAAGAACGGAAGGTGGCTGGCGGATCGCTTTTTGAGCAGCCGCTTACGCAAGCGAAGCTGTCCCGCATGGAAGAAAGCCTGTGGGTGGCATGGCAAGGCGTGCGCAGCGCTGCCCGGTTTGCCGACGCGCAAAAAACCTTCAAGGTGCAAGCCTGCATGGCCAAAGTTTTCGCGACTGAAACCGCCCTGTGGATCACCGACGAGGCGATTCAAATTATGGGCGGCTACGGTTACATGCGGGATTACAAAGTCGAGCAGAATTACCGTGACGCGCGGCTGTTAACAATTGGAGAGGGAGCCTCCGAGATTCTGCGCTTTGCCATCGCCGCGAATTTATTGGACCAGGATCGCGACAACATGGGGGATATTCTTCCGAATCTCGATAGCCTGGAAGTTGCTGCCAGGCAGTACAGTGGCTCCATGAGTTCCCTGTGGGGGCCGGGTTGGCGGGCACTTCACCTTGCCTCCGAAAGTGTGTGCTGGGTGCGCGAGGAAATCAGGAAGGACGGCCCGCGGACAGGCTTGGTCCTGAGCCGCCAATGCGAAGCGGTGAGGTTTGCAGACGTTGCAACAAGGCTATGGATCTCAATCCAGGTAGTGCTGGCCGGGGCAAGGCTCGCTGACCCTGGCAGCGCTTCCCCAAAGTATATGCGGCTGGGCGAGAACTTTCTCATCCGTTCTTCGATCGAAATCTGTCACCTGGCTTCGGAGCTTCTCCGGGCACTGGGCGTGACTGATGCGAGGCTGCGCCACAATTACATCGAAGCGCTCGAGATCGGTGCTGCGGTCAATTCTCCCAGCCCCATGCCACTCATCGTGGAAGGTTCGTAGGCCAGCGTGTTATATCGAACGGGGTGCTCACTTCGCCCATTGCACGAGCGGCGGCGACTGCACCATGCGGTAGCAGGCACCCGGCAAAGTGCACGGGTGCGCTCCGTGCAGCGCCTCCCGCTCACGGCCCGCCTGCCAGGCGAGCCGAGGGCGAGACATGGTTGAGGATTAGAGAAGGCGCGCCGGGAACCCCCCCCCAGACACTAAGGGGCCCTCGGTAATCCACCCGACAGACAACTTACGGTCCGAAGGACCATCATTGAGAAGGGCAATAGAATTGAAGGAACAGCTATGGAATGCATAGTGTGCAGGAGGCGCCTATCGTCCCTGGACGAGGACGGAATCTGCCCAAGGTGCAGCGAAGACACTGATGACTCGGACAGCGTCGACAGCCGCAGGCTAAGGCGCCGCCTGACGCAAAGGGAGTTTGAGCTACTGCTTGCCAAGCTTGCTGACGACTCCAGGGCAGGCTCCCGGAAGGTGGAATCGTGACGTGCGGCGCCTTCGGGGCCCTCGATGTGGGCTGCTGCAACGAATGTGCGGCAGGATGAAACCGACCCCACCGCACGGCGACCAGTGGAAGACCATAGGACACTACGGAAGCGCATGAGACATTTCTGGATGCTGGCGGGCGTGTGGGCGATAATGATAGTAGGGGAGTACTCCTTCTTCATGTGCGGGATGCTGAGGCCGGGGTCCGTCTCCCCAATTCCTGCCGTGGTAACGGGGCTGTGCCTGTCGCTCGTATACCAGGCAGGGAAGGAAAGGCTATTGTGATGGGGATTGATATGTCGCCTTCTCCCCACGTAAGCGATGCCCACCTCCGGCTAACTGGCGAGGTCGTTTGACCCGCTAGCGACAATGGCCGTCTCGAGGCCAAGAATCTCGCCGACCTCGCGGAAGACGCCGGCTTCGTTTCCAACTCCGATGGCCGAGTGATGGGTAGGGCCTTCGGCCACCCAGCGTTTCAGAACGGTGCGCACGTCGGGCCGAAAGAAACCACGCGTGTTGGTGTTGCCGGTCGGGGGAATGGGACCACGAACGCTCCTGCCCTCGGCAATGACGAATTTGAACCGCCCGCCCTGGGTGACGCCAATGCTGAGGATAGTGATGGGCCCTGCCTTGATCCGGAACTCCACGCTCGATCCCGCCCCGGGCTTGCCATGGTACTTCAATAGGCTACGAAGGACGGGCTGACCCTCCGCGATGTTGAGGTGGCGCGGACCGTCGTGCCCGACCAGCACGAATCCCTCGCGGAAATCGATGGGATGAAACTCCGCGAAGCTCCCGCCGATGCCCAGCCGGTCCTCGATCAGCATGGCGATGCAGGTTTTGAGATCCGACTCGCCGCACATGGGAAAGCCCGCAGCCGCTCGCTCGAATTCCAGGGCGGCAGCTTTGCTGCCGCCCTCCATGACAATCCGCGCATTTTCATGGTTTCCGGGTCTCCATCCGCCGGTGAGCGGCGACCCGGCCGGACGTGAGGTCGGCGCCGATGCAAGTCCCAAGTTTGTCTAGCCGACAACTTGTCAATGCCGCAGCATCCTCCTGGTAATCGCGGGTCCTGCCGTCATTTTCGCAGATTTTGGTGATTTTTGCTCCTGTTTGAGGTCAGATTGCTGTCAATTTGCGCGCAAAACATGCGAAATATGCAGCACTCAAAAAAGTCATGTCCTTTGGTTTCAAGCACTTCTTAGCTTCGTTCCCACTGTTTTGTATTATCCCGCGTTGCTTCCGGTTTCCGAACACGGACCGCTCCGGAACCCGTTGGCATTTCCGGGCACGACGACCCTGCCAGGACGCGTACTCCGCCGGAATGCCCACTATTTCGCCATAATCCGCGCATTTTGCACTCAAAATCGGCTTCGTTTTCGCTTCGTTTTTCAACGGTCTTCCCTTGTTTTCAAGTACTTCTTAGCTTCGTTCCCACGATTTTTCATCTTTTGTATTTCCCGGCTCTCACCGAGTGCCGTGACCCACCCGCCATTCCTCGCGGCTCGCTGCACACCGGCTCTTGCCTACGACAATATGTCCATAAAATGCACATGACTGTAGGCTATCATAAGTCCCGGAGTTTGTCAAGTAAAAAATGCAAGGCGCGGGCTGGCGCATCTATAATGTCGTCGGCTCTGTCAAGGACTTTTCAAACACACCACCCCCGCAGCGCGCCGAACGTCCTGAGGGCGTCCCGGGCGCACGCTTTGTGACCGCGGAGAGCCCGT
>JBELAJ010000700.1:0-3767 GCA_049508935.1 Terriglobia bacterium
GCTTATCCACGGCTTGAGCCGGATGAAGGGAAACTTTCCTGTCCGGTTCTTAGGGGAGGGAGCGCCAGCAATGACGCTCTCTTACCCGACTACGATCATTTCTATAAGGAACCGGAACGCGGCATCCTCGAGGTCGCCTGTTGGGCGCATTGCAGGCGGCGCTTTTTTGAAGCGCAGTCTTCGGACTTGATGCGCTCGACGGTGATGCTCGCCTATATCCGCTTGCTTTATGACGTGGAGCGTGAAGCGCGCGAAAAGCAACTGAAGGGCGAGGCACGCCGCGTGCTGCGGCAGGAAAAATCCAAGCCGATCCTCGATGACATCCGTGCTTACTTGGAACGAGAGCAGCCGCACGTGCTGCCCAAGAGCCCCGAGGGCGAGGCCATCGCTTACACCATCTCGAACTGGAAAGCCCTGACCCGCTACTTGGACGACGGCGATTTGGCCATCGACAATAACGGCGCCGAGCGCAGCCTGCGGGGCATCGCTGTCGGTCGCCGCAATTGGACGTTCTATGGCAGTGACAACGGTGGCCGGACCGCCGCCGTGCTGACCAGCCTGATCACCTCCTCCAAGAGGCTGGGTCTCGATCCCTTCGCTTACCTGCGCGATATCTTCGAACGCATCGGCGCTCATTCCCAGAGCCGACTGGCCGAACTACTTCCGGACCAATGGCAAGCCGCCCACTCTGCGGGGGACGGGAAGGAAGGGGGGTAACCTCCGTGGCCCGTTCCCGACGACCCTCGGGCTGGACTTGGGTCTATGATCCGGCGGGGGCCTTGCGACGATCTAAAAAGCCCGTGCCTGCCGCCCTCCAACACGAAGTCGAGCGCCGTGCCCAAGCGCTGATCGATTCGACCTTGAAGCCTCGCTATATCCAGCCGCCTCCCAGGAAAACCGAGTTGAACTACTTGGTGGATCTTCACGCCCGCTGGCGAGGTCCCTTCTTTTACTTCTGCTCCCGCTATTGTTCGCCCGGACCCCGCGCCCTTTCACCCTTCTTCGAGTCGAAGTTCGCCCGCCTTCAGTACGCCGGCAACGTGCGGTTCAACCTGGCCTATTTTCGTCACACTGGACAGTGGTGGGAAATTGCCCAACTTCTCTCCCTGGAAGAATGCCTCGCCAAAATAGAAGCCGGCGGCCTCTTTACCCCTTAAGTATCGTTCTCAACTATGGGAGCCGTCGCAGTATGTATCCTGGGTCCACCGGACGGATACGGCAATGCCACAGTTGCCGTTGGTAGAAAACGGCAGCCTGCTCCAGCGCGTCGGATGGCTCAGCAGGAGAGGTCTTCTGCCGTTCGAGGTAAGCGATGCTCAGGCGGAAGGAGAGGTGCTGGGACAATTCAACAAAGCGAATCAGATCTCCGCCCTGACCGCAGCCGTGGCAGTAGAACAGATTTTTGAAGGTGTTGACATAAAACGAAGGGCGAGTTTCAGGGTGCAGGGGACAGAGTCCGACGAGCTCGGAGCCGTGTCCCGCAGGCACGCCGCTCCAGTTCCGCTGCCGCAGATAATCGAGCAGCGGCAGACGCTGTTTCAGTTTTTCCAAATCCTCGCCCATGGCGCTCCTCTCGCTTTCGAAGACCAGCGTAGGAGAGGTCCGACGCGATTCCCAGGCAAGGATGGTGGGGGAAAGGAAAATTCCCTCAGAGACGGAGGGGCCAGAGGATCTGCAGAACCGGAGTCAGCCACGACGACGCTTGGTGTTCCGCTTGGTCGTCGCGTGTCAGCCAATGAGCGGCGCGGGTGAGTGTTTGGCGCAGGAGGGAACGAGCCGGTTGCGCAGGGTCCAGGCCGTGGGCCCAGCGACGGAGGGTGGAAGGATCGGGCACGCGATTAGGATCTTTGAAGGAAGGCGTCGTCTCTTCCCAGGAGCAGTGCTCCTCAAAGCGCCGCCGTAAGGCCTGACACCGAGTCAGCAAGCTGTAGTGGGTGTAAGGGAGCGAAAGCGGCGGGAGGAAGGTAAAGGTCTTCCCGCAACCGGGGCAGAGACCGCGACGGATCCCAATCCAGTCGTGCTGCTCGTCGTGCGCCTGCTTGCGGCGTCGTCCGTGGCCAACGATCGAATCGCGCTCACAAATGGGGCATCGCCGCAGGATGACGTGGGCGCACTCCTCGGCCCAATCAGACTCCAGCTTGTGCGGCGGGAGAGAAAGTGGGATAAAAAGAACCGTAACTCATCGGGGCTCTGCCCGGCGTTGACCATCCCAAGATCTGAGCCGGAAGCGGAGCCCCTCCTCCTGAAGAGAAAACTCCAACTGGAAGAGAATAACGCTTCTCGACTGCAGAGGTTAAAGGCGAGATTCAATGGATTGGCCGGTTAACTGCCGAAAGCTCACCTTGATCTGGGAAGAATTTGCAAGAACAGAGCCGGCATCGCACGTGTTCGGTTTGGGGAGCGACACCTTTAGGTGAGCCATTCTGGGCGTGCCTTCACAACGTCCATTTCTTTCATGAACGTCGCAGTGTACAGAAACTCCCGTGGGGTTTCCTACCACTTCTTCGGCGATAGGCCTCCTGCTCATCAAACCGGGGGCGTATCTCCATTTTTGCACGGACGCGGACGCCTTATCTTGGCTAGTGTGCGATGTAGGCCCCCTATGGGCCGGTCCTGTAACTGTTTAATCTGCCGAAATCCCACCGAATTCCTAACCCAAGCTCATCACGAGGCCTGAGGTATCCATCATCTAATTTCAAAGGCTCCTCGAGTACGTCATCTAGCGCCGGGATATACTCGACGAAAAGACCATTCGGGATGGCCGCCACGAGGGGCAAGTGCAATTCCATCACGAAGTGAGGGCTCACTTGGATATGGTGGGTCTCCGCCAAGTGTGCGATCTTCAACCACTCGGTGACCCCGCCGCATCGGCATGCGTCGGGTTGCACTATTGATACGCCGTCAACTGCTATGTAATTTTGGAACTGCTGTTTATTGAACAGAGATTCTCCGAGCGCGATTGGGGTAGACGTATGAGCCTTGAGTTTAGTATGACCAAATAAGTCCTCTGCTGGACAGGGTTCCTCAAACCAAAATAGATCAAACCCTTCCCACATGCGAGCGCGTCGTATTGCTTCGGCGTGCGTGAAGCGCTCGTTAGCGTCCACCATCAGTGGTAAGCTGCGCCCGGCACTTTCCTTGACAGCGGCGATACGCTCAAGGTCTTCCATGGGATCGTCTTTGCCCACCTTAATCTTCGTACCGCGGAATCCTCTTGCGATGATCTCCTTGGTTTCATCGACCAACTGGTCCAACGTGTGATTTAACCAACCACCATCGGTGCTGTAAACCGGCACTCTATCGCGACATCCGCCTAGCAGTTTATGGAGCGACATACCAGACAGCTTCGACTTCAAATCCCAAACGGCGATGTCTGTTGCAGCAATTGCTAGAGGTACGACGCCCCCCCTACCAACCCAATCCATGCTCCGCCACATTTGTTGCCAGATTCGCTCGTTGTGGTGAGGATCCATCCCACGTACAAGTCCAGCGATACCTTCGTTGATGAGAGAACAGATTTCTCTGGCGCCGAACCTGTTTGTGCTGTAGGTGAAGCCGAGCCCCGAAACACCTTCATCTGTTTCAAGGTATGCAAAAACCAAATCCATCTTACTAAAGCTACGGATGGCATCGTGCCGCTCGCGGGTATCCGTCCGGTGAACCCATCTTTGGCGGTTGAAGCTCCCGACCGATAATCCCCTGACAGTTAATCTTGAAGACATGCGCCGGAGGCGCGTGGCTGAACCGAAGGGGGAGGTGTGGGATGA
>JBELAJ010000701.1:0-5210 GCA_049508935.1 Terriglobia bacterium
CGATCGCAAACAACTCACTGTCGTTTCGCGGCTCGAGAACTCTTCCCTGCAAGGACCCGTCACTGTTCGACGCGTGTATGACCTGATGGGCTCGACCGCTGCTCCGCCCACGCCGCCCACGCCGCCCACGCCGCAAAAGTAAGGTGTAGGGGCGGTTCGCGAACCGCCCCTACGAGGGGCCTCCGGCGCGGCGTCCGTGCTAACATGTTGTTCATATGAAGAGAGTGTCGGGCGTCATCGCCGCAATACTGGGATTCGGCCTCTGCCTATCGGCGCAAGGCACGAGGGTCATCATGCCGGCAGAGATTGGAGTCAGTGAACTGAAAGGGAAGCCCTTCACTGCCACGGCCCGAACTACGCTCACCCAGGTCCTGCCCGACGGAACGAAGAAGACCCGCACAGTAGAAGACCGCATCGCGCGCGACAGCAAAGGGCGCATCTATCAAGAGCAACACCTGCCCTGGACAGAGGACGCCAATAATCCAGTTTATTACGTGAACATTTACGATCCGGTGGGAAAGCGGAGAATTCACATCGACCCGCAGAACCACAACGTGATCATCACCCCCATAGTTCGACCTGCCAATTACGATCCGACCGACTATCTGACGCTCAAAGCAAGGCGACCTGGCGAGAGTATCAAGAACGAGAAACTCGGCACGAAAGAGTTTGACGGTATAAACGCCTGGGGACGACGGACCCTGCATATCTTTCCGGCGGGAATGTTCGGCAACCCTGTGAGTTTAGCATCGCTCGATGAATGCTGGTATCAGGAACGATTGGGAGTCGACGTGCTGCGGCGGAGAAGCGATCCGCGCTCCGGCGAGCAAGTGACCGAACTTATCAACCTCACTCGGGCCGAACCCGACCCCACTATGTTCGAACCCCCGCCCGGCTACACGCGACAGGCCCCCCCGGCCCGGCATCCGGAATAACCGCAGAGGGGCCCGGTAGTTGAGCAAGCACTGGCCTCTCCCCTTTTATCTATGAGAGGCCCTTCCCTTTCTATCTGCAAGCAGCCCTCTCCCTTGGGGAGAGGGTGTCCTGCGACGGTGTTTTCATCAGCCGTCGCAGGACGGGTGAGGGGTAATTTCGTACGAGGCAAGACCAAGCAGGTAGCGCATTAGAGTCTCCGGTTTTGAGACTCTGCGGCTCTTTTACCATTTTCTCCTGACGGCCTGGGTTTTCTTGCCGGACCACTGTCATGCGATCATCTTCCCGCGTTATCCGCTTTCCATCTCGCGGGTCGCCCAGCTTAGCTAGCGCAGCCAATTCTCACGCGCAAGGTCGCGAACGCGGGCGAATTCCTTTTCGTTGTCGGTCACGATCGTAGAACCAAGTGCCAGCGCGTGAGCCGCGATCAGCATGTCATTGGCGCCAATGGGCGTGCCCACCGCCTCAAGACCCCAGCGTAAGGATGCATAGATGGCGTCTGCCGGGGGCTGAAAGGGCAGAACTTCAAGGACGCTGAGCACTGCCTCAAGCTGTGCCGAGAGCCGCGCGGAACCTTTCTTTGCGGCTCCGTAACGCAATTCCGCGGCAACGATGATGCTGGTCGAAACTCGCGCTTCGCCCACCTTGCGGACGCGCTGGGCCACCTTTCCCTGAGGATTGCGGACGAGATCGGAAACGACGTTCGTGTCCAGCAGATAGCGCATCAGAGATCAACCGGGTCGGGAGGCAGGTCGCGGATGGGAGGAAAATCCTCGCTGAGCGGCGCCAGGGTCGCCAGCAGCGCCAGTAGCGACTTCGGAGGAGCAGGCTCAACAATCAGCCGGCTGCCCTCTTTTCGCATGATGGCATCCTTACCGGGGAGCTCGAACTCGCGGGGGATCCGCACCGCCTGATTGCGTCCATTCTTAAAGAGCCTGACGCGCCGTTCCGCAACTGGCGCATTTCTCTTTGGCATATGTCTAAGCATACGGCAACCGCGCCCGCTCTGTCAAGTTTCATCCTCGACTGCATGCCGGTTTATTCCGGCGCTCTACCGACACCGTTTCATCCTCCTCTCCTGTCCCCTTCCCCACCGCGCCGTGGTAGAATACCGTGTATTCAGTTGTGTTAGAGGTGCATCATGGCAACAATTCCGGTAGTGACCGTGCGCTTGGAGCCCGACCTGCGCGAGCGGCTTGACCGGTTGGCGAAAGCGCAACGCCGCAGCCGTTCCTATGTGGCCACCGAAGCCATTCGTGAATACGTGAGGGTGAACGAGTGGCAAATTCTGGAAACCCGGAAGGCGTTGGCGGAAGCCGACCGGGAGGAGTTTGCCTCACCGGAGGACGTCCGCCGCGTCTTGAAGAAGTGGACGAGCCCGAAGCGGAGGGGCCGTGCCCGATAGGCCGCTCGGGATCCGCTGGCTAAAGCGTGCTCTCGCTAACCTTGATGCCGAGGCGGCCTTCGTCGCCCTCGATAATCCCGCCGCCGCTGCCCGCCTGGTCGACACCATCGCGCGGACCGTCGAATTGCTTGCTCAGCATCCCGGCCTGGGCCGCCCCGGCCGCGTCGAGGGCACTCGCGAGTTGGTTGTCGCCGATACCCCTTACCTGGTCCCCTACCGCGTGCGCAATAATGTTGTCGAAATCCTCCGCGTGTTCCATGGCGCCCGCAAATGGCCGCAAAAATTCTGACCGCCTTTGGCTTCCAGAGTGCCTCGGCGGTCGTTGACGACGTGCTGCACGGGTATCTTTCCCAGCGCGGACGCGCCGCCGCCAACGCCCGCGACGTGGAGAAAATCAACCGCTTTGCCGACGAGCTGAACTCCGAGATGCAAGATGTGCTCGCTTACCAGTCGCTCGACCACCTCTGGGAGGAGCGATGAAGACGCGCTTCCTTGACCCGCTCCCATAAATATGGGACAATAGCACCATGAAGACAACTCTAGAAATTCCGGATGCCATCTTTCGGCGCGCCAAATCTCTGGCGGCGGAACGGGGAATTCCGTTTCGCGCCTTGGTTTCCGAGGCCGTCGTCGACAAACTCCAGGCCGAGAACGGCCGCGGCAAGCCCTGGATGGGGGCTTTTGGCAGGCTCCGGCACTTGCGCCGGGAGACGGCCAGGATTAACCGGCGGATCGAACGTGAATTTGAACAAATTGGACCCGAGGACCTGCGGTGATTCTGGACACCAACGGACTTTCGGCCTTTGCCGAGGGCGAACCGGCGCTTGAGCCCCTCCTTCGCAAAGCCGCCCAAATCGCCATACCGGTGATTGTCTTGGGCGAATACCGGTATGGCATAGCGCATTCCCGTGACCGGAAGCAGTACGAAGAATGGCTGACTGCATACCTGTCGAGATTTCGAATTCTTGACGTTGACGAACAGACCACCATCTCCTACCGCGATGTGCGCACGGAACTGAAGAGAGCCGGAACGCCCATCCCTTCCAACGACGTTTGGATTGCGGCGTTATGCCGCCAGCATCGGCTGCCTCTGCTTAGCCGCAACCGTCACTTCGACGCCGTGCCGGGGATTCGAAGGCTGGAGTGGTAAAGGCAAGACTCTTTTCATGGGGTGAAACGGTGTCTGACACCCTTTTCCCCCTGCGATTCGTTGAGACGCAATGCCTGCAAACCGCAGAGCTTCGCTCTGCGCCAGCCGGCGAACACCGTCCTCCCCACCGTTTTCACTGTCCGGTCACGATTTCTAGTCTTCCAGTCGGCTGATTCGCTTTTCGTGAATCTCCGCCACGTGCAGCAGCCGGGCCGTTCCTTCAGCAATGTCATTGACCAAGACTTTCATATCGGAAAGGTCCTTGGTCAGCAACTCGAATATTCGTCTCCGCGCTTTGTCACTTGCCTAAGCTCACTGCACGCCCTGCCGTCTCAGCAAGACTTCAGGCTGTTGGCCCGTGCCTTCAACTGGGAAAACGGTGTCTGGTACCGTTTTCCTGCCCGCTGCACAAACCAGAGCCTACCCTAAGTTTGCTATGGATGATATTATAGCAAACATGAGCACTTAGTACACTTCTTCGTGCGTTCCAAGGCTCAACAGGAGGATAGCCTCAGACCCTTCATGTTCGACAAAATTGAACACGGTCCGCAGGTCGTAGTCTGCACTGCACGCCCAGGAACCCTCTAGCTCGCCCTTGAGCTTGTGTGTTTTGAGACGTGGATGAAAGCAGTCTGTGGCGAGCAACTCCAAGGCTGACTGAAGGTCCTGGGCGGATTGGGGATGTTTTCTAAGGATTCTCTTGGCTCGACGCAGGAAAGCGCTAGAACGCAGCAAGCGTCGCGTCATCAGAGGATCTCTTTCACGATCTTCTCCGGGGTAGAAGGCCGCAGGGCGCCCCGCTCAAACTCCTTTTGCCCTTCCCAAATGTCCCGGACAAGTTCCGCACGTCTGCGGTCCGCCAGCCGGCGGTTTAGGACGGTCACCAATGTTTCCTGTTCCTCCACCGTTAAGCGCTCAGCAGCGTCCACGATCACATGAAATCTCGAAGGGCGCCTCGTAGTCTTCATAGTAACTCCAACATACCACTTCGCCTCATCGGGAACAACTGTACTCGCAATGTATCTGCAGGGTGACAATGCAGAGTGTCATTGGCATTTAGATGGTTTCAATCGTCTTGCTCATCGGGTTCATAGTATCCGACAAACTGCGCGTCCGCAAGAAGGGGACGACGCGAGGGACAGGGAGGAAAAAGGGTCTCAGGTACCGTTCTTTTCAGGGTTTCACCCTCACATCGTCGGCCCAATTGACCGTCTGCCTCACGTCGATATGCTTCGAGCACTCTTGCAAGGTGTGGTCGTTCGTCACCAGCACGGCTCCCACGGCGGCGGCATGGGCGGCAATCAGCAGGTCCATGTTCGCCAGCGGCCTGCCGATTCGTTCCAGCGTGGCGCGGGCCTTCGCGTAGGCCCGCGCCGCGGCGGAGTCCCAAGGCAGGATGTCAATCTTGGACAGGAACAGCTCCACGGCAGCCTCGGTTGCCGCCGGGAGCTTCCCCCGGGCGAGGCCGAAGCGCATCTCCGCCTCGGTCATCACCGAGATCGAGACGTCGTGATCCGCGCTCACCCGTTCGAGCTTGCGGCGGGCGTGCTGGGACTGGCCCTTGACGATGTAGCTCACGGTGTTCGTGTCGAGCAAGTAGATCATACCGTCTCTCGCTCCTGGGGCAGGCTCCGGTCGCGGTCGGCGAGAAGGTCCTCGGGCACGCCGGCACGGTCGAGCGCGGCGAACACTTCGCTCCAGTTCGCAGGCTTGCGGGACAGA
>JBELAJ010000702.1:0-3727 GCA_049508935.1 Terriglobia bacterium
GCTTTGTACCCTTCCAGAGAGTGGTCGTGCGCCTTATAGTATTTGCCGGCGTCGTTCAACTCTTTGGACCCCATCTTTACGTGGCAGAATGTGCATGACTTGCCTTCCTTCTTGGCGTATTCTGGCTTGGCTGTCGCCCAGGTCGCCAGGCAGCCAAGAATGATGGATATCGCGGTCAGAGTCTTAGTCAGCTTCATTAGTATTCTCCTTGAAGTTTGGTAACTTCTACGGCACCAGACGCGCGAGTTCCAGAAACTTCACTTTCTGCTGCGCCTCGGTGGTGACTCGAAGCGAGTAATAAAAGCGAAGGCCGGCCTTCACTCGCGTCTCACTTCCTTGTGGTAACCCGGACTGCAACGGGAAACTAATGAGTCCTGGGGTTACTGTCGTGATTACGGCACACACGGCCAAGAGAATTGTCAGCCCCGCAAGTAAGACCAGCGCAGGACGAATCAGGTGTCCGGCATTCTGGAATAATTGACTCAAGGCCAACCCCAATCCGAAAGCGTATTTTTGTCCACGTTCGCGGTCGGCTAACAGCCTTCCGCAAGAGAACTACTTGAGCCCGTGGCAAGATTGGGACCAAAAGTTACTCTGGACAAAAGGACCGTTCATTGGGGCTCGTTGTGTAAGAGTTAAACACTTCGAAGGGAGTCAGGGCGACTTTTTTGAGGAAATTCCCCCACCCTTGGGTAAAGTCCTGCAGTTCACCCAAGGGGAACATTGGGGACAGATTCAATCTGACAGGAGGAAGACTCCCGGCGAAGACCCCAACCGCAATCTGGAGTTTGGCTTCTGATGCGCTGGCCTCAGCTTAAAGGACTTGATTCCCTCAGCACTCGCAGAGGTCGTCGAGGATTTGTAGCGTAGTAAGCGGCGCAACACAAAAAACCCGCCAGATGCCATCGACTCTTATGCGAACAAGAGGCGTGTTAAACGCCTAGCAGCCCTGGTGCCCCCCGGATTATTCCTAGACTCCTCGGAACAATTCCGACAACGAAATCCGGAAGGTCCTGGCAATCCTCTCAATATTGACCAGCCCCAGGTTTCGTTCTCCTCGCTCTATACCGCCAATGTAAGTTCGGTCTAGCCCGCACCTATCCGCGAACTCTTCCTGGGACACTTTGAGTTTCTTGCGCCTTGCGCGCACTGCTTTGCCAAATCGGACTCGAATGTCTTCCATCGGCACGGTGTGTCATATTTGGCGGCTCAGATGTTGATTTGTCCACGGACGATGAGTATCATCTTGTCAAGCAGTTGAGGTGAATCACCTACTGTCCCACCCGATCGACCCCAAAAACCATACGGCTGGCGTGTCGATGGATTTCCGTCCACGCCTCCCCCAGCTTGGCGCGAACCGTGACCCGAGCCCGAACTGTGATTACTGCTCGCCGTCCGATCTTCCTCGCGGGGATGGAGTTCGATAGTTTGGACTACGTCGCCCGCCAGCCTATAGCGCGCCTCGGTCTCAGGTGGTGAGGGCCAGGTCACAGTGGAGCACTCGGCCGGCTGCTTGCCCGCGCCACAGCGGGCGGGACGCCCGCGCTACGGCGTTGGGACGGCGCTACTCAGTTCGTAAGGCGCGCATGGGTTCAATGGAAGCCGCTCGCCGGGCGGGGACTAGGCCTGCTACGACGGCGCAAGCTGCCAGCACGATGGCGGCGGAGGCCACGATCACCGGGTCGTGGCTCTTGACGCCGTACAGTTGGCTGCTGAGCAGGCGGCCGCCGGCGAGCGCCACCGGCAGACCGGCCACAAGGCCCAAGCCGAGTTGCACGAGCACTCCGCGCAAAACCATCCCCACCACGCTAGAGCGGTTCGCGCCCAGCGCCATGCGGATGCCGATTTCGCTGGTGCGGCGAGCCACCGAGTAGGCGGTGACCCCGTACAACCCCACGCAGGCGAGAAGCAGCGCCAGTATGCCGAAGAGCTCCGTTAAGCGCGTGATCAGGCGGTCCTGGTTGAAGTTTCGAGCGAGCTGCTCTTGGAGAGCGATGACGTTAAGAACGTTCAGATTGGGATCGACGTCGGCCAGCGTGCGGCGCACCGCGGGCTCGAGGTTCTGCGGTTTCCCGGCGACCCGCAGTTCGATGTCGCCGATGTAGTGCGAGCCGATCATGAACGCGAGCTTCGGGTCTTTCGCCATTTGCAGGAAGGGCATGAAGAATGTCGCGTAGGCGGGCTCGCGGGCGTCCTGGT
Organism: Terriglobia bacterium; assembly: GCA_049508935.1. Classification (GTDB taxonomy): domain Bacteria; phylum Acidobacteriota; class Terriglobia; order UBA7540; family UBA7540; genus CAVROP01. Next base: position 2,200 of record JBELAJ010000702.1, read on the forward strand.
ATTTTGCGTCTTCCACCACGCCCACGATCTCGAAGTCCCCCGCGTTGCGGATATCGCCAAGGCCAAAACGCTTGCCGATCGGGTCCACGTTATGGAAGAACTTGCGCACGAAGGCTTCATTCACCACCGCGACCTGCGGCGAATTCGGCGCGTCCTGATCTCCGATGGTGCGCCCTCGCACGAGCCGCGTACCGATGGTTTCGAAGTAATGCGGACCGATGCGGTCAAAGGAGGCGCCGATCTGTTCGTCCGGCGGATGGCCCAGGATATGAATGCCGAACGACCAGTTGTCGTCACGCATGGGGCTATAAATCGAGTAACTCGCATTCATCACGCCGGGGATTTGCGTCAGGTGCCGCTCGATCTCCTGATAGAGTCCGTACAGTTTCTCCGGCTTGTAGCCGTTCAGGTTGGCGTTCAGCCTGACGATCACGCGGCCCCGGGTTTCGAAACCGAACTTCTGATTCTCCAGGTTGCGAAGCGACTGGGTGAGCAGACCGGCGCAGATGAGCAACACCGCCGAAAGGGCAACTTGCACCACCACCAGAGACCGGCGGGCCAGCGAACCGCGATCGCGCGTGGAGCGGCCGGCGCCGCGCAGCGCCTCGATGGGATCCGAGTGGGAAGTAATCCAGGCAGGCGCTGCCCCGAAGACGACTCCGGTGACGAGCGAAAGAAGGAAGGCAAAACCGAGCACGGCCAGCGAGGGCCTGGGATCGATGGGGATGAAATTCGCGCCCCGGAAGGCGATCAGCAAAATTGCACGCACCCCGGCAAAGGCTACCGCCAGACCGGCGAGTCCCCCGAGCACCGCCAGGAGCACGCTTTCCGTGATGATCTGGCGAATCAGCCTGCGGCGTGGCGCGCCCAGGGCCACGCGAATGGCCGTCTCAAAGCGTGTGGCGGCGCCGCGCGCCAGCAGCAGGTTCGCAATGTTGGCGCAGGCGATCAGCAGCACCAGGCCGGCAACGATCATCAGCAGGTGAAGACCTTCAGCGCTGTCGTGTTGGAGGTTGGCGACCCCGCTTTTGGCGGGCGCAACCACGATGTGCTGCTTGTCGATCCGCGAGCGCTGGTTTGCCGAAAGGTCGGGCTGGGTGCTCAGCCAGTTCTGGAGCTGTGCGGTGACCTTCGACTGAACGCCGGCCGGATTGGCACCGGGTTTCAAGCGGCCAATAATGTAGAGCCAGTGGAATCCCGGGCTGTGCAGCAATGCGGTCGCCCCGTCGTGGGCCGGCTCGGCGGCCAGGGACAGCCAGAAATCCGGAGGATCGGGACCTAACTGATCTCCGAAGAATCCGGGAGGTGCGATGCCAATCACGGTAAAGGCGAGATTGTCGATGTTCAGGGCGGCGCCGATGACCAATGGATCGAGCCCGAAATGCTGTTGCCATGTGCGGTAGCTGATCACCGCAACCGGCGCGGCATTGGGCTTGTCATCATCGGGCGAGATGATCCTGCCCGCGAAGGCGCCAAGGCCGAACATCGAGAAGTAGTTGCCGGAGACGAACTCTCCGACGTACGGTTC
>JBELAJ010000703.1:0-3709 GCA_049508935.1 Terriglobia bacterium
CCGATGGCTCGGGCCAGGCCGGAGTTGAGGCTCACCGGGAAGTCGATCGCGCAAACTTTTCCTTGCTCAATGAGTTCGCCCAACGGGGGCAAGGGTCGGCCATAGCGGCCGTCAGCGTTGAGCTTCGCGACATAACACTCCTTGGGCGAACAGAACGTGCGTTTCACGGGCGGATTGTCGGCGAATAGGGAAAGGCCGGCATGACGCATCGTCTTGGCCATGGACACAGTGCCGTAGCGCATCACAGAGGGTCGCATACATTGCGACAAAAAGCGCCCGGACGCATGCGCCACGCGATAAAGAAATATCGATGGGAAAGAAAAGGACGCCGGAGTTCCGACACCGCGATAGAATACGGCACGGTAGTGATAATGGCTACGGAAAAGACGCGGACCGCAAAATCGGCGGTCCGCGCTGCCTGCTTGGAAGTCGCGTACACTCCTGAATGCGGAATAGATGCGCCACCCATGGCTCACAGTTGATACAATAGCCTGAATCCCAGGAGGTTGAGGTGACTTCAAAGCAGCGGTTCAAAGACGACTTTCTCTCGTCCTTCAAGCGTTTGGGGGGCAGCGAACGCTATATCACGGCGTGGGATTTCCAAAAGGAGTACGGGATCGAGCCGCAACACGTCAAGGAATTGTTACTCAAATGGGCAAGCGAAGAGAGCCTTATTTCCCTTGAGGCCTATGATGGCGCCGGGTTCCGACCCTGGCAACAGTGGAAACCTCCAGAAGCGGTATTTGCGTCTTCAGCTGCCAGCAATCGAGTTCGCGTGAAATTATTGGATGCTGGTGCCGAGTATGCCGAACTAATTTCAAGACGGCCGGATTATCGGCAAGTGATATCAGAGGTCCCCGGTGAGATGTTCTTCCCTGAGGCCGAATTGGAACGCGAATCAGGCGGATTAGAAACCGAGACAGGGGACTTCCACGAGTTAGACAGATCGAAGCCCCTTGTTCTTCTCCTTGGGAACGTTGACCATGAAGGAGTCGTGAGTCCGCTGAAGGCTGCTGGACGACAATACAAAAAGAAGCTGCTCGACTCGAAGCCGGAAAACTGGCGCGCCATACTGGACCTCTTCAGTGGATTTCGCATTTGCGCCGTAGTAATCAAGCTGACATCACAAACATATGAGCTGTTGGCAGATGGCCGTTATCATGAGCTGGGTGCTGAATTACTAAGGCAAATCGCTTCTGTGCCGCACGTGGCTTTCGCCTATGAGAGCCTGATCTCCGGCCGTGAGGTTACCGGGCATCCATACTTTTCGCAACCGTCCACAAGGATTCTGGCCTCCGTCAACGGCCTCTTGAGGGACAGTAAGTTGAACGTAATACCGTACCGACGAAACGCGGAGCTTACGGTCCTTGCGGGAGAATTTATTTCCGACACTGAGCAAGGGTTGCTGTTTCGAGTCTACGTGCCTGCTGCAAGGCTCTGGGCAAACGAAGTTGACCGGCTTCTCCAACTCTTTCGAGACTATCTCGCGAAGACCGGTCGAACCGGTGTTCGCTTGGATCAGTTTAGAACTGAACATGGGACTGCATATGAGTTTCATGGTGTCCCTTCTCCTGGCGAAGCTCCTCTATCCAAGCAATTTCAGGAATTTTCACACCTACTCGACTTGTGCATCTCAAGTCCGGCAGACGCCGAGTCCCTACTGAGAGAAAAGGACGTTGGTCAGCGCGACATAGTCGAGATACTAACTCGGTATTCCAAGGAAGCTCGACGTCTGCAAGTGGATCTTAAACAGGATAGGGAAAGAAAACTCCTGAGCATTCGGCACAGGCTTGAGTCTGAGTTGACGGACGCGTCCCCCGCCACAATAGACCTGGGTGTGGTCGCCGCGCTGGTTGATAGGATCGTGCCATACCATTCTGAAATAGGTTCTGCCTACTTGATCGATCAGCGCGCCTTGCGACTCCCAGCTGCAGAGGCGAAATCTCTTACAATCAACATTAATTCTCATGTCATCGAGAAACTTGACGGCATACTGATGGCAGAAGTCCGGGGCAACGTAAATCTTACTCAGCACGATCGGGACCTGCTGGAATTGATACAGAAGTACGGACAGTCGAAAGCTGCTGAGTTAGCCTCGGCCGTCCATGAGCTGTCAGACGAGGAAATTCCAAAGGTAAAACGCCTGGGGGCGAAGCAGAAGCTCAAGGCATTTCTCTATGAACTCCCATCCCGCGCAGGCGATATCGTTGTACGGGTGCTTGAAACCTACGTCGAAAAAAAACTCGGATTGTAGAGACGGGTAGCGCGGACCACCGTTTTTGCGGTCCGCGTCTTCTGGACCCCGTGATGGAGGTCCCAAATTCGTGCGGGCGGATCGGAGGGTATTCTAACGCGGTCGACATTCAAACCGCAGCAGGTAGCGCAAACCTCGTGGTTTCCGAAGTCTGCGGCTTTTCTGCTGGAAACACGGGAAGAGCCGCAGACCTGCAAAGAACGCAGGTTTGCGCTACCCGCTCAAGAAGGCCTCTGGGATGGATGCCGGGCCCGGATAGCTTTGGCCCGCGCTTCCATTTCCGCGGCTTGGCTCTCGCGGCCGGTTTGCCGAAGCAAAAGAGCGTAATTCTCGAGCGCCTGGGCCACGTCGGGGTGCTCCGGCCCCAGCGCCTTCTCCCGGATCCCCAGCGCCCGCTGAAAGAGCGGTTCCGCCTCCGCGTACTTCCCCTGGGCATAGTAAAGCCTCGCCAGGTTGTTGGGGCTCTGGGCCACGTCGGGGTGCTCGGGCCCCAGCGCCTTCTCCCGGATCTCCAGCGCCCGCTGGTAAAGCGGCTCCGCCTGGGCGTACTTCCCCTGGGCACGATAAAGCTCCGCCAGGTTGTTGAGGCTCTGGGCCACGTCGGGGTGCTCGGGCCCCAGCGCCTTCTCCCGGATCCCCAGCGCCCGTTGATAGAGCGGGTCCGCCTCAGCGTACTTCCCTTGCGTGCAGTAAAGCGATCCCAAGTTGCTGAGGATGGTGGCCACGTCCGGGTGGTCCCGCCCAAGCTCTCTCTCGCGCATAACGCGGGTTCGATTGAAATGGTGAAGCGCTTCTTTGTAATTGCCGATGCGCATTTTCAGCAGGCCCAGAATCTCATGAAGGCTTGCTTCTGCCAGTGGTTGTCCTTCGCTAACGCGTAGCCCAAACGAGGCATCGTCCAAAGCCTCCGCATATAACGCGTAGTCGTGACGAAGCGAGGCACGCAGCCAGTAAAACCGCCCTAACAACCCGATCGGAAGCATTGGCGCTTCAGGGTCGTCGGCAGCTAACGCATCGAGGATTGCAAGCGACTTGTAGGGAGGCCAGCGGATCCTCCAGTTGCGCTCCACTTCGTTGAAGATCACAAATGGCTCGAGCCGGCCGCCTCGGACAGCCTTGTGCAGGTACTTCGAGAATTCTTGGGCCTCATCAACACCAATCCACCATGCGAGTTCCTGCTCGTACCTCTCCCGCTCTCGCTCGGAATCTAAGTGGCGGGCAATTTCTAGGAATAGCCGTGCGACACCCCTGGTGCGTACTGGCAAGTTTTCCTGCAAGAACGAGAGTAGATTTACCGCTAAGCTCGAGCGTTTGGGCCCCCGGATATGCTCCAGCATGATTTCGGTACTCTGAATTGGTCCAGTTCGGCGGTTTAAATTGGCCCACCTTGGCAGCGAACGGATACCCTGAATAGGGCATTGCCCAAAAGGGGGAGACCGTTGGATTGGAGAGCCA
>JBELAJ010000704.1:0-3701 GCA_049508935.1 Terriglobia bacterium
GGGTTCGACCTCGCCAGCACTTTCGTGATCGCCGCCGTCAGCGTCGTCTTCCCGTGATCGATGTGCCCAATCGTCCCAATGTTCATGTGCGGCTTCGATCTGTCGAATTTTTCCTTGGCCATGTTCCTATGTCCTCAGTTAGAAAAAATCGGTCTTGCCTACCGCCCCACCGCCCGGCCCTGTACCCGGGCGATGACCTCTTCCGCAATCGAGGCTGGCGTTTCTTCGTAGCGCAGGAAGTGCATCGTGTACGAGGCGCGGCCTTGCGTCCTGGAGCGCAAATCCGTGGCGTAGCCGAACATCTCCGCCAGGGGAACCTTGGTGCGGATGATCTGCGTCGAGCCGCGCTTTTCTATGCCTTCGATGTGGGCGCGGCGGGCGGTCAGGTCGCCTTGGACTTTACCCAGGTACTCTTCCGGGACCACCACTTCCACCTTCATCACCGGCTCGAGCAGCACCGGCTTGGCCTTGCGGACAGCTTCCTTGAAGCCCAGCGAACCGGCGATCTTAAAGGCGATCTCGGAAGAATCGACTTCGTGATACGAGCCGTCGAGGAGAGTCACCGCCACGCCGTTCATTTCATAACCGGCTAGAGCGCCGGATTCCATTGCCTCGCGCACGCCTTCATAAGTAGGCCCGATGTATTCCCTCGGAACCACGCCGCCCACGATCTCGTCGCGAAACAGCAGCTTCAATTCCGAATCAAACTTGTTGGTGTTTTTCTTCTTGGTCAGTTCGGCGATGGCGTTAAGGTCGGGATGCGGGAGGGGATCAACGCGCAGGAAGACGTGGCCATACTGGCCTCGGCCGCCCGTCTGCCGCACGTACTTCCCTTCTCCCTCGCCGGCAGCAGTGATGGTCTCGCGGTAGGCCACTTGGGGGCGCCCCACGTTGGCCGCCACGCCGAATTCCCGCACCATGCGGTCCACAAGGATCTCGAGGTGCAATTCGCCCATGCCTGAAATCAGCGTTTGTCCTGTGTCGGGGTCGGTGTGAACTTTGAAGGTGGGATCTTCCTGCGTTAGCTTCGACAGCGCGTTGCCTAATTTCTCCTGGTCCGCCTTGGTCTTGGGTTCGATGGCTACGGAGATGACGGGAGCTGGAAAATCCATCGACTCGAGAACGATAGGATGGTCCTCTTCGCAAATCGTGTCGCCGGTTGAGACGCTCTTGAGCCCCACCGCCGCAGCGATATCCCCCGCAAACACTTCCGAGATCTCCTCGCGCTTGTTGGCGTGCATCTGCAAGAGCCGCGAAATGCGCTCCCGGCGGTCGCGGCGGGGATTGTAGACCGAATCCCCCTTCTCCAAGTGTCCGGAATAAACCCGCATAAACGCAAGCTGGCCGACGTAGGGTTCGGTCATAAACTTGAACACCAGGGCGGCAAAAGGATCTTCGTACGCAGGCTTACGCGTCAAGAACTTCTCTTCGTCGTCAGTCGCCGTGCCCTCAATCGGGGGAATGTCAATCGGCGAGGGAAGGTAATCAACCACCGCATCGAGCAGCGGCTGAACGCCTTTGTTCTTGAAAGCCGCGCCGCAAAGCACCGGGAAGGACTTCATGGCGATGGTCGCTCGCCGCAGTGCAGCTCGAAGATCTTCCACCCCCATGGCTTCGCCGTGGACGTACTTCTCCATAATCTGTTCGTCCACTTCGCCCAGCGATTCGATCATCTGCTCGCGGTAGAGGTGCGCCTTCTCCAGGTGTTCGGCCGGAATCTCGACATCGTCAAAACCCGCCCCCAGCGTCTCTTCCTTCCACACAATGGCGCGCTGCCTGACCAGGTCGATGATTCCTTCGAAGCCGTCTTCCGCGCCCAGCGGCAACTGGACGACCACGGGCGTGGCATGGAGCTTGGAGCGGAGCTGGCTGACGCAGGTTTCAAAGTCCGCGCCAACCCGGTCCATCTTATTCACGAAAACGATGCGAGGCACCCGGTACTTGTCCGCCTGCCTCCAAACGGTTTCCGTCTGCGGTTCGACGCCTTCGACCGCCCCTAAAATAGCAATCGCTCCGTCAAGTACCCGGAGCGACCGTTCGACTTCGGCCGTAAAATCCACGTGGCCCGGCGTGTCAATAATATTAATTCGGATATCGTTCCAAAAACAGGTGGTAGCAGCGGAGGTAATGGTGATGCCGCGCTCCTGTTCCTGCTCCATCCAATCCATCACCGCCGTGCCTTCGTGCACTTCACCCATCTTGTACGTCCGGCCGGTGTAGTACAGGATGCGCTCGGTCGTCGTCGTCTTCCCGGCATCGATGTGAGCCATGATGCCGATGTTCCGGGTTTTTTCGAGCGGTGTCTCGCGCGGCATAGATCCTACAAAGAACAGAAACGAGCAAACTCCTGATCCTCGGACCAGGATGCTGCCCCCAGCAGCCTATTGATCGGTTAAGCCGCCTGTGGCGGCCTCAAAGCGGATCGTGGGCCAGGGTGGTCCCACCTCCCGCCTTGACCAAGGTTACCAGCGGTAATGGGCAAAAGCCTTATTGGCTTCGGCCATGCGGTGCGTATCGTCACGCTTCTTGATGGCGCCGCCGCGGTTGTTAGCGGCATCCAGCAGCTCCGCGGCCAGCTTCTCCACCATCGACTTCTCCCCCCGCTCCCGCGCATAGCCGATAATCCAGCGGAGACTTAACGAGGTCTGGCGATTCCGATTGACTTCCACCGGCACCTGATAGTTCGCTCCGCCCACGCGGCGGGTCTTCACTTCCAGGGTCGGCTTGACGTTCTCCACCGCCTTCTTGAAGACCTTGAGCGGGTCATCGTTGGCCCGCTGTTGGATCAACTCGAAAGCGTCGTACACCACCTGCTGGGCGACACTCTTCTCGCCCTGCAGCATGACGCAGTTCACCAACTTCTGAACTAGTGGGCTGCCGTGAACCGGATCGGCGCTCACCTCTCGATGCTCAGTTGTACCTTTACGAGGCATAAATAGTTTTCAGTACTCAGTTCTCAGTTTTCAGTTCGCGCTGTCAGCTTTCAGCTGTCAGCTCTCAGCTATCAGTGGAAAGCGGGAAGTCTCAAAGATCCTAAACGACCTGCCTAGCGGCCCACCTGCCTACTGCCTAACTTGCCTTGGGCCGCTTGGCCCCGTATTTGGACCGCCCCTGCCGGCGATCCGTCACACCCGCGGAATCCAGCGTGCCGCGAATGACGTGATAGCGAACTCCCGGTAGATCCTTGACGCGCCCGCCGCGGATCAGCACGATCGAGTGTTCCTGCAAATTGTGGCCAACGCCCGGGATATACGTGGTCACTTCCATCGCGTTCGTCAACCGCACTCGCGCCACTTTCCTCAACGCTGAGTTGGGTTTCTTAGGCGTCTGAGTATACACGCGAACGCATACCCCACGCTTCTGCGGACTGCCTTGAAGCGCCGGGCTGGAGGTCTTGTATCTCGGCTGCTTCCTGCCGAGTCGAACCATCTGACTAAAAGTTGGCATTCCGGGGCCTTTCTGCCACCCCTGCAACGGGCGTCCCTCTTTCGTACCTCTGTACGGACCTGAATCAGGCCTACAGCCAATCCTTACAAAGTTAACAGAATGGCAAAAAAATTGTCAAGCAACTTGCAACAAACTGTCAAGCCCGGATAGAAATGTCCCCATCCTTAACCGAATAGAAATGTCCCCTTTTTCAGGTTTCTCTTTCACGTACTTTCTCTCTCTTTCTCCTGCTGGAGTAGTGAGTCACGGCGTTG
>JBELAJ010000705.1:0-3696 GCA_049508935.1 Terriglobia bacterium
CAGAAACTCAAGGAATTGCGTCACGCTTTCTTTCCAAAGTCGGGTATTCCAAGGTATGGGCTTCATGCGCCCACGCTATACCATCCGAAGGACAAATGCAAGCACTACTTAACATAGTCATACTAGGTGGCTGCCGTATTCACGACCTTCGTCAGCATGCCGACTCCCGGATTATGCCGAATCTAGCGAAGCGACTCTTCCGCCCTCTCCATTTGGCGCTACTTTCCGCACTTTCCTGACGAATTGAATTCGGCATAATCCGGCTATCCTCCCCTTGCTGGCGTGAAGCCAGTAAGGAGGAGATACATGCTTGAAAGTTCCTTCCAAAACCTCGTAGCAGTCGATTGTCTTCCCGACCCACTCGTTGTCCAGCTTCAAAGATTTACGGCCTCACTGATAGAGCAAGGCTACGCAGATGAGACAGTGCAATGGAAAGTGAAGCGGGTTACGGATTTTGGGCAGTGGCTGAAACAAAAGCGAGTCGCAGTTGCCGACCTTGATGAGGCGCTGGTGGAGGCATTTCTCAAGCGCCAGCACCGAGAGCGCAGGGGCGATTTAAGAACTCTCCAGCAGTTTCTCGATCAGCTGCGAAAGCAGAACGTGGTTCCAGCTCGAAATCTGCCTTGTGACCGATCACCGTTGGGGCACATTCTCAACCGATACGAAACACATTTGCGCACAGAGCGCGGGCTTGTCCCCCACACGATCCTGGAATACCAATCTTTCGTTCGTAAGTTTCTCCTGGAGCGCTTCCGCGGCCGACCGCTTCTTCTGAAAGCATTGAAAGCTTACGATATTTCAAACTTTGTGTTGCGGCACACCCGCGGCAGGGATGTCAGAAGAGCGCAACTGATGACGACGGCTTTCCGCTCTTTCTTCCGGTTCCTGTTTCAGAAGGGAGAACTGCAAGTCGACTTGGCCGCCTCGGTGCCCACAGTGGCGAATTGGCGGCTGTCGACCGTGCCCAAGTTCCTGACTCCGCAGGAAGTCGAACGTGTGCTCAAAGCCTGTGACTGCCGCACAGCGGTCGGTTGCCGCGACTACGCCATCCTTCTCCTACTCGCCCGTCTGGGTCTTCGCGCCGGGGAAGTGGTCGGTCTCCAGCTCGAGGATATCAACTGGAGAGCCGGCGAAATCCTTGTTCGAGGCAAGGGGCTGCTTCACGATCGAATGCCTTTGCCTGCGGAGGTGGGCCAGGCTCTGGCGTCTTACTTGCGTCGAAGTCGTCCCGCTTGTCGAACACGTCGAGTATTCGTTTGCACTAGGGCGCCACGCCGAGGCTTTGCGCACCCTTCCACATTGTCGACGATCGTTCGCCGAGCACTCGCTCGTGCAGACTTATACCCGCCTCTCAAGGGAGCCCACCTGCTTCGTCACAGCCTGGCGACTTCCATGCTGCGCTGCGGGGCCACAATGAGGGAAATCGCCGAGATCCTTCGGCACCGAGCACTCAATTCAACCGAGATCTACGCCAAGGTCGACTTCCAGGGCCTCCGGTCACTGGCTCACCCCTGGCCGATGGGAGGTGGACAGTGAAGCCCTTAGAACAGGCATTGAAGGACTACCTCCTCATCCGCCGCCGGCTCGGGTTCCGGCTCCGGGAGGCGGAAGGTTTGTTGAAGAATTTTGTGGCGTTTCTCCAAGCCGAGGGCGCGCCTTACATCACCAGGGAACTGACTCTTCGCTGGGCCATCCAGCCCGCCACGGCTCAACCGTCCACCTGGGCGTGGCATTTGGGGATGGTCCGGCGCTTCGCCCTTTGGCATAGCGGCATCGACCCGCGCACCGAGATTCCTCCCCTAGGGCTTCTCCCGCATCGTTACCGACGCAAGCCCCCTCACATCTATAGCGACGAAGAGATTGTAAAGCTCCTTCGCCGAACTCAACAACTCCACTCTCCCCAGGGACTCCGCGCCTCCACCTATACGACCCTTTTCGGCTTGCTGGTAGCGACAGGAATGCGGGTGAACGAAGCCTTGGGTCTAGACCGACCCGATGTCGATCTCAAGCTCGGCAACCTTTACATCCGACGGGCGAAGTTCGGGAAATCGCGTTATGTTCCGGTTCATCGTTCCACCGTAGAGGCACTGAAAAGGTACGCCGACACCCGAGATCGCCTTTTCCCCACACCGCTCATCCCTGCCTTTTTCATCTCCGAGCAGGGTGGCCGGATTACAGAATGGTCAGCGCGATACACGTTCGCCAAACTATCCCAACGCATCGGCCTCCGCGCAAGAGCCAAAGGCCACGGCCACGGTCCCCGGCTGCAGGATATGCGTCATCTATTCGCCGCCCGCACCTTGATCCACTGGTATCGCTCCGGGCGCGACATCGAACGGGAACTCCCCAAGCTGTCCACCTACCTGGGGCACGTCCATGTGAACGACACCTATTGGTACCTTCAAGCTGTGCCTGAACTCCTTCAGCTGGCTACCGACCGGTTGATTCAGGGGGAGGTGCAACCGTGATTACCGCCAGTTTTCCTTCTCTCCTGCAAGCTTTCTTCACCGATCGTTTGCTTCGCCAACGGCAAGCGAGCCCCCATACCGTCGCGGGATATCGCGATTCCTTTCGCCTGCTGCTGAAGTTCGCCCAAGAACGACTCCACAAAAGCCCCTCCCAACTCAGCATCGAAGACCTCGATGCTCCCTTCATTGGTCTCTTCCTCGATCACCTGGAAAGCACTCGCAAAAACAGCGCTCGCACGCGGAACGTTCGGCTGGGAGCCCTCCACTCCTTCTTCCGGTACGTGGCTTTAGAAGAGCCCGCGCAGGCCCTACATTGCCAGCGGATCCTGGCGGTGCCCAATAAGCGCCACGTACGAAAACCGATCGAATTTCTCAACCGCGAAGAGATCGATGCACTGCTCGCGGTGCCCAATCGTTCCACCTGGATAGGGCGTCGCGATCGAACCCTTATCCTGGTGGCGGTCCAGACCGGTCTGCGGGTTTCGGAGTTGATCGGATTGAACGACCAGGACGTTGTGCTGGGGCGGGGGGCCCACGTGCGCTGTCTCGGGAAAGGCAGAAAGCTGCGTTGCACGCCACTGCGTCCAGAAACGGCAAGGATGGTAGGCGCCTGGCTCCGCGAACGCCACGGACGGTCCGAAGAACCGGTCTTTACCAGCATCCGCGGCAGCAGACTCAGCCGCGATGCGATCGAGTGCCTCCTCACCAAATACGCCCATCTGGCCGCACGGAGTTGCCCGTCGCTGAAACGGAAGAAGGTCACTCCGCATGTCTGTCGGCACGCCGCTGCCATGGACCTTCTTCATCACGGTGTAGATCGCTCTGTGATCGCACTCTGGCTGGGGCACGAATCTCCGGAGACAACAAGCGTGTATCTCCACGCGGACATGCGTTTGAAGGAGAAAGCGCTCTCGTGCACTGAGCCCCTCGGCGTCAAGCCAACACGATACCGGCCGAATGACAACCTGTTGGCCTTCCTGGAGGGCCTCTGATTATGCCGAATGAAAACACGGCTCGATCCCCTCCAACCGATGTCTTTGAAAAGGATTCGGCATAATCCGGGAGTCGGCATGCTGACGATTATGCCGATATCGGCATAATCGTCATCGCTTTGCGACCAATACCCTCGTGCAATGGTATCAGTCCGGTCAGGATCCCGAGCGGCGACTTCCCTTGTTGTCTGCCTACCTTGGCCATGTGCACGTCGCCGACACCCAGTGGTATTTGG
>JBELAJ010000706.1:0-3695 GCA_049508935.1 Terriglobia bacterium
CCCCCAACGCGGTGAGCATCTCCGGCAGGGGTTCAGGGTCAACCTCGAACAGCAACGGCGATTCGGTAGGAGAGCGTCTGGGCTGTTTGCGCATGCCGGGATAATACCGGAATTCCGCACCCGGCGGGTGAGAAATGCACGCCGAAACCCGCGCCATCCCAGCCCGCGCACCCCCTTTGTCCACAAGAACCTGCGGCGCTGCCGGAGGGTCTACCCGAAAACTTATCAACGGATCGGGGATGTCCGATCATTCTTGCATCATAACTTGTTGTCGCTTATTATAATGATGCCTGATTAAAATGTCCTTTCGGTTATGGCTCTTCGCTCCGATTTGACTTTTTGAGGAACGCGTGGACCAAAAAGCGGCAATTCACGAATTTCTTCGGGAACTTTTGGCCAGCAAAGGGGACACGGAGCCTCTCGCCGATGACTCATCCTTGATTCAGAGCGGCAGGTTGCAGTCCGCCGACCTTGTCGAACTAGTAGTATTTTTGGAAGATAGGTTTGGTACGGACTTTCCAAATATAGGATTCAACGAGGAAACGTTCGATAACCTCGGTGCGATCATCGGTCTGATCGAAGGCTCTGTAAAAAGGCCCTAGCCCCAATACTGTTCACTTAAGTGTTTTTGTGCTATTCTGACCGGGGCGGGAGGTCCCCCCAGAATGGCCCGTACCGTCGCAACTCTGCCTGCCGGGAGCCGCATTACCGATTACATCAGCCTGGGTGTGATCGCCAAGTTTTTCCCTCTGGAGAAAGTCCGAGAAGCCTTGCACCAGACGAACCGTGCCAGCCTGCGGGAGCGCGATTTGCCCGCCCATGTGGTGGTTTATTACGTCATCGCTCTGGCGCTTTACATGCGCTCTTCCTATCGGGAGGTGCTGCGCTGCTTGCTGGAGGGAGTGCAGTGGTTATTGGATCCGTCGGCCACGGTCAAGGTCGCGGGCAAATCGGGGATCTCGCAAGCCCGCAGCCGACTGGGGACCGAACCGCTGAAGAAGCTATACGAGACCGTCGTGACCCCGATTGCCGAAAAACGGACGCAGGGAGCCTGGTATCGACAATGGCGACTGGTGAGTTTGGATGGCAGCACCTTGGATGTGGCGGACACCGCGGAGAACGACCGAGCGTTCGGCCGGCCTGGGGCCAGTCGGGGATCGAGTGCCTACCCCAAGATTCGTTTCGTGGGGTTGCTGGAAAATGGCACGCACATCCTGTGGGCGGCGCAAGTGGATCGATATGCGACGGATGAGATCACGCTGGCACAAGCCGTGGCGCCCGCCCTCAAAAAAGGCATGCTGTGCCTGGCCGACCGGTTTTTCCCCAGCTACGAACTCTGGCAGAAAGCGGCGCAGACAGGTGCGGAACTGCTGTGGCGAGTCCGCCAGAATGCGCGCTTGGAGGTGGATCCGCGCTTCGCCGATGGCTCCTACCGCAGTCGTATTTATCGCTCCACCTCGGATCGCCGGAATCAGCGCAACCCGATTACGGTCCGCGTGATCGAGTATCGTCTGAAGGATGTACCGGGAGCGGAGCCGATCTATCGCCTGATCACCACGATCCTCGATCCCGGCCTTGCCCCGGCCAAAGAATTGGCAGCGCTCTATCACGAGCGATGGGAGATTGAGACCACTCTGGACGAGTTGAAGACGCACTTGCGGGGTGCCCAGATCGTCCTGCGCAGCAAGACTCCGGAACTGGTTCGGCAGGAGTTTTATGGGCTCCTCATGGCCCACTTTGCCATTCGCGGTCTGATGCACGAAGCCGCCCTGCAGGCGGATGAAGACCCCGACAACCTTTCCTTCCTCCATGCCGTGCGGGTGGTCCAACGTCGCATGGCCCGCGGTATCGCTACTCCCCCCTCGGCAGAAGAAGGCGTTTCATGAGGCGGTACTCCAGGAGATATTGCAGGAACGGGTGAGTTCCAGCCGCCATCGCCTCAACCCTCGCGGAGTGAAGCGCAAAATGAGCAACTACCCGCTGCGGCCTCGCAAGCGGGGGCACACTCGCCGCATCAACTTCTCTGTATCCGTGAGGATCATTAAGTGAACAGTATTGGCCCTAGCCCCAGCCCATCTGGTCGGTTGTCCGGTCCGGAGGAAGAGGACTACGAGGACACCCTCGAACCGCCGGGCCACATCATCATCTTATGTGATCTGGCAGGCACAGCCTGCGGCCTGACGTCGTGTCATCCGCAACAAGTCTTGCCAGTAAGCCCAAATACGGGGCCCTGGTTGCACCCGGGGGCTCCCTCCTCATACGGATCTCTTGAGCTTTGAAATAACGGGGAAGCATGATAGTCTTGTAGAGACAGAGTAATCCCGCCTGCCAGCGGGCCGCTGCTAAAACTGTGAGGGTGACAAAGTCACAGTAGCATGGGAGCGTGCCCGATGCAAAGAAAAAACGAAAGCCAATCCCCCCAGCAGGGTGCTCAAGCACAAAGGAATCTCACCCCCCGGCTCCTGGAGAAATCACAATGATCTACACCGAGCCGCTGTTTCTTGGTGTCACTCCATCCGGCGCGCGTAACTACGTGGCCGATAGAGTAGTGTCGCTGAAGAAGCCCTTCTTCAATGCCTGCGCTGGGCGGTTCAGTGTGGTGGAGGCAGCAATCAAAGCTGGGGTCCCACCTCAAAACGTCTTTGCATCGGACATCGGCCTTTTCTCGTCCATCATCTGCTATCTGGCTGACCCGTCGAAAAAACTGAAAGACCTGGGAATTCGCATTCTCGATCCCTCGCTTGAACTGAAAGGCATCAATGACCCATTCCATTTCGCCGCCCACGTCATGCTGATTCTGAAACTGAACCAGATGAAGCAGACGAACCTGCGGGGCCTCTACCTACGGGAAGATCGGCGCCACGACGGCCGACCGTGGGTTCCTGCTGCTGGTCGATGGCCAGGTGATGACCGCCTTCGGCGTCTTCATCCAGGACTTCCTACAATTTAGGGTTCAGTATTTGCCCGAGATGTTCGGGATCACCCGGTCGAGCCGGCGCTACCACAGGCTCGGAAAGCTGTTTATGTTGCTCCTGACCTCGGGCCAAATGAAAAAGCGCCTGTGCGACATCCTGAAGCTCTGGCTGCACGAGCCGCGCGGAATCCAGACAACTTCGATCACAGTCCACGCGGAAGGTAAGACCGACCGGGGAGCTCTCAACGTCGTTTCACGCGAGACACTTGACGACGCCCGGTTTCGCATCATTTACCGGGGAAACTTCAGGGAAGATAGCTTTGCCGACGTGGTGGCCGGTTGGCTCAAGAAACATGGAGAGCGGAGGCGGGGTTAATGAGCTTGGGATTCACCCCGCACGGTCATTCTTCGTCGATGCCGACTGCAGACACAAGTGGCTGTCGACGATTGTCGCGGACTGGCCGGCAATCCGCGGAGTGCGGATAGGTAAACGCTGCACCGTTACACAGGACCTATCTTGACCGGCGGCCATTTTCCTGGCAGGTGACTTCTTAGGATGAATCCCGCACAGTGCCGGAACTATCTGAGCGACCGCCGCCTGCAGTGCGACGAGTGGCTAGATTCTTCTGTGGCCACCCGAGAGTACTTTCCGAGTGCGTGACATAACCGGCCAATCTCTGCCCATTCTCAGGCGGTGCGGAGTTTACGGGTTTCTCCGACGATCTTTGTGAGGCGGTTGGAGAGCCGGTCGAGGCAACTGCGTGCAGCGCCTGTAGGCAGC
>JBELAJ010000707.1:0-3644 GCA_049508935.1 Terriglobia bacterium
GTCGGTATCCAGCGCGAGTTCTGTCGCCACGAGGACTCCGTTCATGGGGGTACGGATCTCATGACTCATATTGGCCAGAAACTCGCTTTTGGCGCGATTCGCGGCTTCAGCAACCTCTTTGGCTTTTTGCAGTTCCGATTCCGCTTTCTTCCGGGCCGTAATATCCAGGTACAGACCATAGACGCCGACGACTTTTCCTGCCACCTTCAGCGGGACTCCGTAGAGTTCGACATCGACCAGAGTCCCATCCTTGCGGCGGCGCCGGGTGGTCATTTGAACGTGTTGTCCTTCTTTCTCGACTTGAGTGCTAACCTGGCTGGCCTCGTGCAGCAGTTCCCCAGGCGCAATCAGCGGATTCAGCTCAGCGCCGACAATTTCTTCGCGCCGGTATTGAAACAGGCCCTCGAAGGCCGGATTGCACATTTGCACTCGGGTGTTCGAATCGACCACAACAATGGCGACAGGGCTTCTCTCGACCAGAGCGTTGAGGTAGGCGGTACGTTCCTCGAGGCTATTCGTCTGACGTTTCACACGTCGCTTGAGGACCAGCACCCAGGCGGCGGCCGCCACGACGACGAGCAGCGTGATTCCGAGTGCTTCGAGGGCGAGTTGGAGAGTCCACCAGGAAGGCCTCTGAAGGATAACAATGCCGTCGGGGGCGTCGAACCGAATCTTGAACGATCGCGGAGCCCCGCTGGCGTCGTTATCGACGACGCAGACGCCCGTGACTTCGAGGAGTGTTCCTTCCCGCAGCGACTCCAATGCGCCCTCAGGAAACGTAGCTTTCGAGGCAGCCGTAAACAGGGCAGTCCCCTGCCGCAGCACCAGGACCTTTTCATCCGGCGTAAGAGCTATCTGCACCAGGCGTCCTTGCATCTTCACCCGCACCGAGTCGAACTGGCCTTGAAGCGCCTGAGCCGCCGAAATCCCGACCGGCTGGGGAGCGCGTCCGGCGCCTGTCACCTTGAAGACAGCGTCCTCAAGGACGGGGTGGCGATCTACGACTCCGAGGAACCCCAGCGCATCGAGCTGATCCCCGGGATTGAGAGGCGTCTGCTGATTGCTTTGAATGCTGAATCCGCCCGTGGGATCAGCCAAGTACGTCGTACCGTCGGCAACATGAAGAGTCACAACACCGCGCACATGAACGCGATGGCCCCAGGGCTGATCGAGAGCGAAACCCTGGAGGTCCGCCAGGGGGCGCACGGGCAGCGAAAAAGGCTTCGAGGGAGCGGGTCGGATGACCTGAACCTCGGCGAGGCTCGGCACGTATAGCATCAAGCCGATTTGTTGATTCAGGGCGTTTCGAATGGCCCCGCAGTTGCCCCGGATGAGAATTTCGGAGTCGATCAGGCGCTGCGCAACCCCGAGATCGAAATCGGGGATCTGGGCCGTGATCAGTCCGCCTTCCATCCCTATATCGAGAAACAGGTTCTTTGACTGGGGGTCGATGCCGGCTGTCCGCACGATTCCTTGAACCTCGACCCATTGTCCGTCCTCGTGGGTTGAGGCCATTTGGCTATAGCTTACTCTAGGCGCCGCGGGAAGGTTGTCGGTCCCGACCACGCGCCACCGGGGCTGCCCAATCTGAGGGGCAAAGTCCGGCTGCTCGCTCACTCCCTCGATCTCAATCACGTCGCCCGGGTGGAGCGGCGGCGCGCCCTCGGGAAGGTTCACCCAAACGCCTCCTGTGGAATCATGCAAGAAAAGGTCGGGTGGCGTCCCGCCCCAGTAGTAGGTCACCACTGCCCGCAGCCGGACCGGGTAGTTCTTGACGGCGTCTGATCGACTGAGTTCTCGAATCTGTTTGACGGTCGTTAATGAGGGCAGTCTCGCTATTGGCGTGGCTTGAGGTAACCCCCATAACCTAAGGCAACAGAAAAGGGTTAGGAAGAGAGAGGTGGCTGACTTGGCGTAGAAGGGATCGAGCCTGGCCGGCATGCCTCGGTTGAACCCGCCAGCGCACGGCCCTGAGCGCGGTGGATCACATGGCTTTTCCGCGTAGCTCCCTCGTCGCTCAAATCGAGATGACAACCCCATGTGACCACTCGGATAGGCCTGGGCAAGCATCATCATAGTCACGCTCGCGAGCTTGGGTCTCTAGCACCAAGGTACGCCCCCAGGGTCAGACCAAAAAATGGGCCAAGGTCTTTCTAAGTAGCGCACCAGAATCTCGGAGCGCCATCCCAAACTTTGATTCGAGCCCCTATGACGCGACTTGCCCGAGCTCGAAATCCACGAAAGCAGTATCATGTTCAAGGGGAACTCAGTCGTGGGAATAGCGCTCAACCCGACCTGATTTCGGCAAATGTGCCTTTGAGGATTAGTTCAATCCCCTGCGAAAAGAGACATGACCAAACAGCGCGAGATTTCTCCGATGGATGAATCCTATTCAGCGCTGCTCTCCGGCGTCGCGCAGCTCCTTGCGCAGGCCAAGCGAGCTTCCGCGCGGTCTGTCAACGCGGTCATGACGGTGACTTACTGGGAGATCGGCCGACGGATCGTTGAACACGAGCAGCGTGGCAAGGCCCGAGCTGCCTACGGCGAGGCACTGATCGACAGGCTCGCCCGAGATCTGGCGGCCAGATTCGGTAAGGGATTTTCGCAAACCAATCTCAAGCAAATGCGGGAATTTTTCCTGGCTTGGCCGATTCGTCAGACGCTGTCTGACGAATCGTCGTCCGCGCCGGCGCTGCCGACCGAATCCGGAAAAAGTCAGACAGTGTCTGACCCATTGCAGGCCCAGCGGTTCCCGCTTCCCTGGTCGCATTACGTTCGACTGCTCTCCGTTAAGGACTGCGAAGCCCGCGCCTTCTATGAAAGGGAAGCCTTGAGCGGAGGGTGGTCGGTTCGCCAGCTTGACCGCCAGATTTCCAGCCAATTCTATGAACGCATGATGCTCTCCCGCAAGAAGGGAGCATTGCTCCGGAAGGGTCGGCAAGCCCTGGAGGCTGACTACGTGACGCCAGAGCAGGAGATCAAGGACCCGTTGGTCTTGGAATTCCTCGGCCTCAAAGACGAGTACTCCGAAAATGTCCTGGAGGAAGCGCTCATTCGGCACCTGGAACACTTCCTGCTTGAACTCGGGAACGAATTTGCCTTCGTGGGCCGCCAGCGCCGCCTTCGGGTTGGAGACGAGTGGTACCGCATTGACTTGCTTTTTTATCATCGCCGGCTTCGCTGTCTCATCATTATCGACCTTAAGATCGGGCGCTTCAGCCATGCCGACGCCGGGCAGATGAATCTCTACCTCAACTATGCACGCGAGCACTGGACCTTGCCCGACGAGAATCCGCCGGTGGGCCTGATCCTCTGTTCGGAAAGAAACGATGCGGTGGCCTACTACGCGCTGGGTAATCTCAAGAACAAAGTTCTTGCCAGCGAGTACAAGCTTGCCTTGCCCGATGAGAAGCAGCTCGCGGAGGAAATCGACAAGACCCGAAGAGCACTAACATCCACGAAAAGAGACCTGCAACCGAAGGTTTTCTGACTGCACTGATGTAGCCGCGTAGAAGTGTACTAGACTAGCCAAACTTCCGCGGCCGGCTGAGTGAAATACTGGATTTGAAAAGGGTTGCGATTTCATTCCGTCACTATGTTGGAGACCTCGTGCCAGCTTCTCACTGGCTTCATGACCTCCGTGG
>JBELAJ010000708.1:0-3643 GCA_049508935.1 Terriglobia bacterium
TCCTGCCTTCCGCGCTGAGCTGCTCGTGCGCGAACCAGTAATGGTCGCTGAAGAAGACCGACTGTGGTACGAGACCCGCCGAAAGGTCATACAGCGCCCAACGTCCCGCCTCCGGCTCTCTACCCTCGGAGGTCATGACTTGAATTTGGCTACCCATAACGGCAATGTCGTCAACAGTATTGTAGGGCGGACCAATGTGCTCCGTCCCCCGTGCCCATCAAAGCGCCTACGATCCACTGCGGGCCACACTCCTCACGGCCAAAATGAACTCTGTCGGCGAAAACGTGGCGCCATAAGAGCTTCCCCGTCGATGAGAAGTTACGACGCTGCTAGGGCGTTGTTGTAACCGAGCTTTTCCGGTCTGTGAGGGAGGGAACGGCCATGAATAAACCTAGAAGACCCAGGACAGGGTGCAGGCCGCGAGGCGGAACACAGCTCTCAAAGCTACATATTATCCTGGTGTGCTCGCTGCTTCTCTTGCTGTCGGGATGCGGGCGCAAGAAGGAACCTGAGGAAATCAGCGATTCGGCGCTCGCCTCGCAAGTCGAAGCCAAATTTCAGCAGGATGCAAATCTTAGGACATGCACGATTCATGTGACGACACAACGGGGCGCAGTAACTCTGAGTGGACAGGTCAGCGACGAGTCCGAAAGAGTAAGCGCCGAGAAGTTGGCGGGGGACGTGACTGGCGTGAAGCAGATCATCGATTTGCTGGCCGTGGGCGTGGCTCAATCGCAGCCTGCAACTTCCACCGAGTAGATCGCGACCGGCCCGCAAGCGACAGAAAGCAAACCACAGCCCCAGGCAAACGCTCAGTTGAAGCAAAAGCAAACCACTAATTTGCCGGCGGTGGTGGAAGAGTCGCCTCAGACCGCGACGCAGCCATCCGAGCAAACCAGCCCGCCGGAAGTGAATGCGCCCCAACCAGCTACGCAGCCAACCACGCCGACCGTCACCTTACCACCTGTGCTAGAAGAATTGCCCAAAACTGCGACGCAGCCATCGAACCCAACCAGTGCGTCGGAGGTCAGCGCCACCCCGCCGCCCTCAACCTTGACGCGATCAACAGCGGCCACGAGTGCGCCGCCGGGCGCTGCGCCATCGCCGCCCTCCCGGCCGGCCTCAGTCACTATATCTGCGGGGACCGAGATTCCAGTCCGGATGATTGACGCGATCGACTCCAAGGTTAACCAAGTGGGGCAGACCTTTGCCGCCAGCGTGTCTGCCGCGGTCGCCGTTGATAACCAGATCGTGATTCTGCAGGGCGCGGACGCCCGCATTCGACTCGAGGAAGACAAGAGCGCCGGCCGGTTCAAAGGGCGTTCGCTTTTGAAAGTCGAGTTGGTGGCCGTCACCGCCAACGGGACCACCTATAATGTCGAGACAGCTCCCGTCGAAAAGCAGGGCGCCTCACAGGGGAAGAGTACTGCTAAGAAAGTGGCGGTAGGCAGCGCGGCCGGCGCAGCCCTCGGCGGCATCTTGGGCCGAGGGATTGGTGCAGGCATCGGTGCGGCTATTGGCGCGGCAGGCGGCGCCGCCGAGCAGGGGCTCTCGCACGCGAAACGGGTCAAAATCGAGTCCGAAGAGCGGCTCGATTTCGCCCTGCGCAGCCCCATCACCATTCAAGCACCCGGCTCCACGAAGCCGTGACGCCGGCCGGCCCTGAGCGCTCGCAAGCAATCGGGCCAGAGACTCATACAAGGAGGGAAGACATGACACAGCAAAATTCTATCCTGGATCTCGAGCTTGGAAAACGGATCATTCGGGTGGGGTTGGCCATCGTAGGATTGCTCATCCTGCGGGCAATTCTGGCGGCCTTGCCCATGATGAAAAACGCGTCGTCCATCGCTGGCTCGTTTTTGACTCCGCTGGTCCTCGCACAAGCTATCGTCGACACTCTGATTTTCTTGTTACTCCTGCGGTTCGGATTCGGGCTGGGGAATAAAATTCGGGCCAACTTCAAGCTTCCCGACATGGGAAGAGTTGTTTCAATGGTGTTCCTCGCGCTGGTGCTGGTGTTCGCCTACAATTCTTACGAGACAGTCACGGCATGCCTGGTGGAGTCTCCTTCCAATATGCTGAAAGGACTGGCTGGCACCCAAGGGGCCCCGGCGGGCATGGACGCAGTTACCCCCCAGATGCTCAACAGCATTCAGTAGGCCAGCCAGGGCATCATTGAGAATTCCATCGGCAAGCTCCCGGGCACGGCCCTGGTAGGTTACCAACAGATGGCTGTGCAGGCGCTGCGGCAATCGCCCGATATTTACGGCTGGACGTTTCTGGCGCTGATTGCGATCCCCGTGGGATTCATCGTTTTCCACATCTCCCGCAATATGGACGTGATCACCGAACTTGCGTTCCACGCTGCGTCGGCCGGCGGCGCCGGCCAGGGACCCGGCCGCGTCGATACTATCCCCCCCGGCGACCCCGCGGATAAGCTCAAGAAGCTGAAAGCACTGCTCGACTCCGGCGTGATCAGCGGAGAAGATTTTGAGAGCCAGAAGGCAGTGATCCTGGGGAGCTTCCGAATAAGCGGCGAACCTGCCGAGCTGCAAAAATTAAAGGCCTTGCTGGACGCCGGCGTCCTGTCCGAACAGGAATACAACCTCCAGAAACAACGGTTCCTGGCGCGGTTGCAAGGCGCCGCGTAAGCTCGTGTCTCATCTCCAGCGACGGGCCGCCGGTCTATCACCACTGGGAGGTGCAATCATGCATGGCGTCACCGGCTATGCCCTGCTTACCAGGATGTGTCACCAAATTGCTTGAGGGAGGGACGCAGATGTGCCTGTCATATCCCGGTTGCGCCGCCAGTAGAGCCTGGCCAGGTCGGCGAGTTGCTGGTCCCAGAGGGCGTCGCCGGGGCCGTAGGTGGTGGCGAGTTCCCGCTCCAAGGCTGCGTACTGTTCGGGATCTTCGCCCAGGGCGCGCATAACGGCGGCTTCGTTTTCGGGCGCGGCGTCGCACCCGTGCTTGAGAGCGTTCATTTTCATGCGCTCTTTTCCGGCCTCGCTGCGAGGCCCGGTGGAGCGCAGCGAATTGCGCCGGGCGGCGTCGAGCCGCTGGGGCGTGAGACAAGTAGATTTGCGTAGAGACATAGTAACTCCATGAATTGGAAGGTTGGGAGCAGGGGCGGCAGGCGAGCCGTCCCCACAAAAGGTGAGACTCCTCGACTTCTTGACTGGGCAGGAGGCAGGAACCACAGGCAGGGACTACGAACTTAATCCGAGGAAGAGGCATAACTTATCCGGCAGCGCCTAACCGCCTGCCAGCCGTACCACACAACTCTAGCCTATATTCCCGCGGGTGGCGCATACGTCCCGACGTTCTTTGTCGGGATGTATGCGCCAGTCGCGCCTCTCAGGCGCCCGCCCCCTTCTCACGGCGCCCTGTCCATCGCGTTGCGTGGAGCCGGAACGAACAGCGACCGCAGAGCTGCGCTCTGCGCCACCAGCGATTTTATTCTTGAAACCCGGTTGCGGTGTTTTGGCCGGACACGCCTCACCGCCGATAGGCTGAATCTCCTAATAAACTTCTGGTTTTCGTAAAATCAGGAGAAAGTTCTATCAGATTGGCCAACTTGGTGTAATGAGCGGCCATCTTCTTCGCAGCCAAGGCGGCCTTTTCTTCATTCTCAGCGAGATGC
>JBELAJ010000709.1:0-3624 GCA_049508935.1 Terriglobia bacterium
GATACCGCGTGTGCAAATCACATCCTATAATCGACATGTTCGGCTCCTTTCCCGGCAGCCTTGGTCGTCACACAACCTAGTTTACCGGTTCTTAAGGAGCCGACGACATTATGGAATCAGACAGCGAATATCGACGCGCTCTTCAACTCAATCCCAGCAGTGCAGAGGCGCATATGGATTATGCCAGCTTTTTGCCATTTCTCGGGCGATTCGATGAGGCCAGGGCTGAGATTAAGCAGGCCCAAGAACTCGACCCACTGAGTTCATTCCCATATCTGCAAATGGGAGTCATATTCGTTATGTCCCACCAGTACGATGAGGCGATAGAGCAAGTACGAAAGACGATCGGGATTTTCCCCGCGGAGGACCGCAGCACCTTTGCGCACTTCATCCTGGGAGCATCCTACAGGGGGAAGGGGATGTTTAAGGAGGCCATCGCCGAGCATGAGAAGGCTGTGGCACTGCTTCCGGAGATCCCCTTGTACTTAGGCCACCTCGGAAACACCTATGGCCTGGCCGGAAAGAAGGCCCCGGCGCTGAAAGTCATCGAGCAGTTGAAGGAGCAGTCGAGGCGGAAGTACGTCGCACCGTACGACATTGCACTGGTGTATATAGGTCTGGGGGAGAAAGATCAAGCCTTCGCCTGGTTGGAGAAAGCCTACCAGGCACATTCGAACGACATGAGTAACCTCAAAGCGGACCCGACGTTCGACCCTATCCGTTCCGACCCGCGCTTCCAGGACCTCCTGCGCCGCATGAATTTCCCGTCGTAAGGTCGCTCTCGGCTTTTGGCTCTCCCGTATCTTACGTGCGCTGCGACGCGATTCCGTTCCGCACAGACGCAGTTGCGGAATCGACTGGAATACATGGCCACAAGGGAGAACATCCCTTCTCACTGCCTCTGCCGGATTGTGCCTGTGAAACGTTAGTGCTTTATCGGAAGCGCGCGTCCACGAAGGGGGCGTACCTGAACATGGTGGTCCAGCGCGCTTTCGATAAAGCCGTTTGAACGAAGCCGCAGCCCTACGCTATGGGATTTGAATAGGATTCGGCCGTCCGGGTGCGGGCGGAAGGAGTGCGGCGATGGCGGCGAACTGGGGTGAGAGGAGAGGTTTGAGTGTAGATCGAGCTGGGTGGGAGACGAGGGGGCGAGAGTCGGTGTGTCGTGTGGGGCCAAAAAGAGACACGTGGGGTAGGGGCACTGAAGGCGCCGAGCTTGGTCGGAATGAAAACGAGTGTTTCATGAGGCCCTCGCGACAGGAAGGGGTGGAGAGCGCAGGGCGATCTGAGCTGCGGTCAGCCGCTGCAAGATGATCATGGGGCCGCCGCATTGAGGACAGGTCCAGGGAGAGGGGGAAGCCGGGGTGGTGGATGGAACCTCACCGTTCCCTGGTGTTGCGGGTTGAGGGAGAGCCGAACCGGTCGTTGATTCCAGGAACTGGAAACAGAGGGGTAGAAGTCGGGCGCGACAGCGATGGGCCAGAAAACCGAAATGGCGGATGCGCACGAACCCTCGGGGAAGCACGTGCAGGAAGAAGCGCCGCAAGAACTCCTCCACGGACAGGCTCAGGAGGCGTTGCTGATTAGCGTGGGCAGAATCTCGCCAGCGAAAGGTGACTTGGTCACCGACCAAAGAGACGAGGCGATGGTTGGAGATGGCAACGCGATGGGTGTAGGCGCCCAGGTAGTGAAGGACATACTCGGGGCCTCCGAAAGGTGGCTTGCAGTAAACAACCCAGTCCTGGCGGAAGAGGGGGCGGAGGAAAGATGCGAAGGCCTTCGCTTCCGCCAGAGGCTTGAGGTCCCCGTAGAAACCGAGCTGGCCGTTGGCGAAGGCATACTGGAGACCCGCGACGAACTTGCCACGGAAGACTCGACGCAGAACCTTGACGGGGAGAAAGAAACGATAACGGGGTTGAATCCAGCGCTGGTGATCGGGTGAGAGTCCCCCGGCGGGAACGACGCAATGCACATGGGGGTGGTGCTCCAACTTCTGACTCCAGGTATGGAGCACACTGAAGAAGCCGATTTCCGCGGCGAGACGTTTTGACGACCGAGCGACTTCGAGCAAGGTTTCGGCGCAGGCCCGGAACAAGAGAGCGTAGATGACCTTCTTGTTCTGCAGGGCCAGAGGGGCAAGCCGATGAGGAAGAGTGAAGACGACATGGACGTAGCGAGTGGGCAGGAGTTCCTGGCGGCGCGCCTCGATCCAACGGTGGCGGGCGTTGGCTTGGCACTTGGGACAGTGCCGATCACGACAGCTGTTATAAGAGATGACGCGATGCCCGCAGCGGGAACACTCATCCAGATGTCCACCGAGTACGGCGGTGCGGCAGCGCTCGATAGCCGCCAGGACCTTGAGATGCTGCCCGCTGAGCCAGGGGCGGCTGCGCTCGATGAATTTCTGTCCCGCGGCGCGGATGAGATCGGCCACCTCCAGGGGTGGTCGATGCATCTAGGCGTCTCCGGGCGGCTCGTCTTTCTTCCCAACAGACAACAGCAGCAGGCCATCGAGAGGGCTGGCGGTGGCGCTGAGATGTCGGGTGGAAAGGTGCAAGTAGACCGT
The DNA here is from genome assembly GCA_049508935.1 of Terriglobia bacterium. Taxonomy (GTDB): domain Bacteria; phylum Acidobacteriota; class Terriglobia; order UBA7540; family UBA7540; genus CAVROP01. The sequence goes on from JBELAJ010000709.1 coordinate 2,567, forward strand.
GGTCTCTTTCAGATCGTGATGGCCTAACAGGAGCTGGATGGTTCGCAGGTCGGCGCCGGCTTCGAGGAGATGCGTTGCAAAGCAGTGACGAAGCGTGTGCACATGCACGGGCTTGTTGAGGCCCGCCCGCTGAGCCGCGTAGTGGCAAGCGCGCCAGACGGTCTTGGTGTTGAGGGGTTGCGGGGCGAGGTGCCGGCGACCGGCAGGGAAAAGCCACACCTTCGACTTGATTCGGCTCCAGGGCTCGCGTAAGGCTGTCAAGAGGATAGGGCTGAGCATCACATCGCGATCTTGCCGGCCCTTGCCGCCGCGGATGTGAACAACCATGCGCGAGCTGTCGATATCGCCGACTTGCAGTCGTGCCACCTCGGCGCAACGCGCCCCGGTGGCGTAGAGGGTCATCAACAGGACCTGATCAAAGGGGTTGCGGGAGGAGTTAATCAGCCGGGCGACTTCTTCCTGGCTGAGGATGCTGGGTAGGCGACGCACCTGTTTGGGGTAGGGCGTGTCGGCCACGCTCCAAGGCTTCCTGAGCGTCTTGATGAAGAAGAAGCGCAGAGCGGCGAGCCTCTGTGTCACACTGGTCGCATCCAGCTTCCGTTCGCGGAACAGATACGCTTGGTATTCACGAACGTGCTCGGGGCGCAACTGGTCCGGCGAGCGACGGAAGTAGCGGGCGAAATCAGCGACCGCACGTAGGTAACAACGAGTGGTAGCCTGAGAGTAATTACGACGCTCGAGTTCTTCGAGCATCATTTGGCGTAAACGGGTCATAGGGAACCTCCTTATGACCCGACAATAACCTAGCTTAGCACTACCATCTCCACTTCCACGCACGCGAAGCGTCCGCCGCCCCAGCGGCTTCGTTCAAACGCCCTTCCCACGCCGGAAACCAGCCAAACGCCAGGATTGTCGATGGGAAGCCGACTTTTCAGACCGGAAATCGGCGGCGGATACCGTGGATAAACACACGCCGTCAGGGAGGATCGATCCAAATCCGGTTGACTTCCCGATGCGCCGTCAAATCGTGGATAAAGCGCCTTCGAGCGCCCGAAAAG